>CAYJLQ010000144.1:0-3212 GCA_964370725.1 uncultured Treponemataceae bacterium | reverse complement strand
TTAATTTGAAGGTATTAAAAGTAGTTAAAAAAGTACAAAAATAAGGACTAATATATGAGCACCACAGACGATAGTGTATTAGGCTTGGATTATGTAGACCATCGCTTTAGCATACCAAGCTATAAAAAATTTAAAATTGATTCACAATATAAAAACTTCACTAAACTTTGTATGACTCAGGTTGTTAACGCTGATATGTCTTTAGCCTCCTTTGGAGAAGACGTCTATGCTGCAGGTTGCTCTGAAGTACTACAAAATGTAAAAGATACTTTAAAATCTTTTAGTTTAGATGATAAAATACTGTTATATGCACACTCATATAATCACTTTATGCTCGTATGTGATGATACATTAAGTGACGATGCTTTTTTAAAAATGATTGAAACAATGTATGAAGGCTTTCAGCATGCAAATGCAGATGCTACTCCAATTTCTGGTGTATCACGCTTTGTTGTTGTTTTTGGAGACGACCTTGTAAACAGAGCACTAAGTGCACATTATGCAAATAGAAACACTCAAATTAACTTTGTTTTAGAAAACCATGAAAAAGAAATTTGTCTAGCAGACATTACAGAAAAGGTTGAAGTATTCCATCTCATTGCATATGCAATACTAAACGATACTATTACTCCCTTTTATCAAGGAATTCGTAACAATAAGTCTGGCGAAATAACTAAATTTGAAGCCCTCATGCGTCTTTATGATGAAAAAGGGAAGATGTATAGTCCCGATTATTTTATGAGGGTTGCAAAAGAGTTTAAACAATATAATACAATAAGTAAAATTATGATTGAAAAGGCTTTAGATGATTTTACAACTACAGATAAAGAATTATGCCTAAACATCACATTGTTTGATATCAAAAATGATGATTTTAGAACTTGGTTTTTAGAAAAAATTAAAAGTTATCCAAATCCTGAGAGAATTACATTAGAATTTGTAGAAACTGAAAACTATAACAGCAATTCAGTTCTTTTTGAATTTCTACAAGAAGCAAGAAGTATAGGGTGTAAAATTGCTGCCGATGACTTTGGCTCAGGCTTTGCGACTTTTTCATCAATAATTTCACTTAAACCAGACATCATTAAAATTGATGGTGATATTATAAAGCATCTTGTTGACAGCGAAGAAAACAGAATTATTCTTGATTCTATTTGCTTTATAGCACGTCAAATTAATTCACACATAGTAGCAGAGTATGTAGAAAATGATGAGATTCAAAAGATCCTAATGGACAGAGACATTGAATTTTCACAAGGATTCCACTTTGCAACACCAAAGCCACTTGTTGATATAATAGAAATTTAATACGTAAATATTGAATTTTCATTACTTTAAAATGTTTAATTCAAAAAAAGAGTGCCCTATCTATGGCACTCTTTTTCTTTCATTTAATAATATTTTTCTATTTCTTCTTTAATGGCCTCTAATGGAGGTTTTGCATTGTAATATTCAAACGTTTCTGTAAAACCTTTTATTGCAAGCAAGTGTGCATTAATGTCACCCTTCCACTGATAACTTAAACATGTTTCAAGATTTTGCTCAATAATATCCATATCTAATAAATCTATAGATTCTTCAAGAACTGGAATTACTTCTTTTATTAGATCGCCGCTTCCAACAGGTTTATTAGCATTATCATCCGTATCATCTGCTTGAAGTTTTTCCTTTAATGCATCAAGAACTTTTGCATATAAGTCAAAGAAACTATCTGTATTAGCTACAACATATTTTGCGTCTTCTCTAAGTAGTGCGTCCTCTAACTTTTTAGCTTTTTCAGATAATTCAAATGCACCAATAGATGCAGAAGCGCTTTTTACTGCATGCACATCTATTCTAAAGGAGTTTGTATCAAGCCTATCTATAGCTTCTTTTATTGCCTTTATTTTTTGAACACCATCAGTATAAAAAGAATAAAGCACATCAAGGTAATCATCTAAGCTTCCACCAATTGCTTTAATTCCCTTCTTGGTATCAATTCCATCAATTACAATTTGAGCATCTTCTTCATTAGAAGCATCATGCTCGTTTATATGCCTTGAAACAAATTGCACTTTATCTTTTGGAATCCATCTTAAAAGAATTGAGTTCAATTTATGCATTTCAATTGGCTTTGCTAAAAAGTCATTCATACCTTCATTTATAAATAACTCTCGAGCACCAACAAGAGCATTTGCAGTAAGCGCTATAATTGGAAGCTTTTGATAATACTCACCTGGTATTTTTCTAATCTCAGTGGTTGCATCAACCCCATCCATAATTGGCATCATATGATCCATAAACACTAGGTCATACACATTATTTTTAACCATAGAAACAGCTTCTAAGCCATTAATGGCAGTTTCTATATTAAATTTGTATGGAGACATAAGGCCTTTAGCAACTTTAAGATTAACCAAGTTATCATCAACAACTAAAACCTTTAAGTCAGGTGCTATAAAGTGCTCTGTCTTTGTTCTAGACTGCACAAGAGAATCACTTGTTCCAAATACATTAGCTAACTGTAAACTTGCAATTGGTAAATTTGCCGTTAGCGTATCCCTATAAATTATTGTATCGCCTGGGTCAATCATTAAAACTACTGCAAAGTCTTTTTTTAGAGACTCTTTTAAGCTTTTAATTTTTGAAAAGTGTACCGTCGGTGCAAAAAGAAAATCATACGTGTCTTCGTATAAAAAACTTACAAGATCAGACTGATTTGTACAAACAGTACATTTTGAACCTAAGTTTTCAATTGATTTTTTTAGTGAGTTTGCATAAAGTTCGCGAGCTTCGTATAATAGCACATTTTGCGTTTGAGGCGCTGCAACTAAAGGAGAGTAATCAGTATAGACTTGTGGAATTGAAACAGTAAATGTTGAACCCTGTCCCCAAACGCTTTCAACAGAAATACTACCACCCATCATTTCGCAAAGCTGCTTTGTAATTGCAAGACCTAAACCTGTGCCTTCAATATCTCGGTTTTTCTTTGTGTCTACCCGCTCAAACTGCATAAAGAGGCGGTCCATATCCTCTTTTTTTATCCCCTGCCCTGTGTCTCTTACAGAAAACTGTAAAACTGCCTTTCCATCTTTTTGCTCACAGGTTGCATTAAAGTGAATGTTTCCAGACTTTGTAAACTTAATAGCATTACTTAATAAGTTTAACAAAATTTGCTTTATTCGTATTTCATCCCCTACAAGAATAGCTGGTATTGTAGAGTCAACAAAAGT
>CAYJLQ010000143.1:0-4226 GCA_964370725.1 uncultured Treponemataceae bacterium | reverse complement strand
ATTATACCTATTATTTTAGCCCTGATGGTACAAGAATGAAGTATACTTCTGGCGGATGGCGTGATCCTGATGATTGGAATGGAGGATGGAATACTGATTACCATGCAGTTTCTCAACGTGGAAGTAAAGGAGCTTATAGCACTGGATCTGCAGTTTGGTGGAGTATTGGTGCATTTACTACTAATGTTGAATATGACACTATAAAGTTTTCCGGCGCTAGCTTAGCTTCTGCTAATGATATCTTAGATTCTGGTGTAAATAATTCATCGCCAGCATATACAGATAGAAATATTTGGTAGGCACTAAAATAATTTATATTTGAAAAATAACATGTAAAAAGGACTGATTGTGATAAATGACAATCAGTCCTTTTTTTACCTCTAGCATATTTCCTAATATTCATCTATACTATAAAAAAGGAGGAAAAGTGAATACAATTTTTGTTTTGCTAATTGCATGTACTCTTGTCTACTTTTTTCCCCAATATAAAATTTCTTTTGTTTATTCTATGTGTAAAAGTGTTTTGTCATTCTTTTTACAAAAAGTATCATCCTTCATTAGTGTAGTATTTTTTTCGCTTTTTATTCTTGTTTTATCATTTATCATTCCGAGTATAGTTTTTCATATGGTTTCATCTTTTTCAAATATTTTTCTTTTTTTAATTGAAGTAGTTTTTGCCTATCATCTTATTTCAATTCCATTATATTCAGATTTTATGCCCGCAGACTCTCATGATAAAGATAAAAACTCAAGCACAATTATTCAAGCAATAGTGTGTTTTTTAGATAACTTGTTTATACCTTGTCTTTGTATTGCTTTACTAGGAATACCCTTAGCATTGTTTTTTAGAGCCTTTTCTTTTTGTGTTAAAAGAATTGTTTTTTTACAAAATCATGAATTAAATCTCTTTTCTAAAATTAATAATGCTCTGCTTTTTTTACCATCCTACATTTTTGTGCTATCTCTTTTTACTACATCAGCTTTTTTACCATTTTGTAATGTTAAAAATGGATTTACAATTTTTGTAAGCGACAAGAAAAAAATAGAACCTAATTGGTTATCGAGGATACTTGCTGCCTGTTTTGGACTTTTATGCATTGAAATACCTGTTAGTTTTTTAAGTAATGGATTAATAATTACTAAATCAATTGGTAATACAAGTCGGAATATAACAGGCGAAGTTCTAAGAGGCCTTGTATATCTTTTATACGCATCAAGTATATTAATACTGTTTTTATTGCTAGTTTGTAGAATTGTTGTTACTTGGGGAGTATGGTAGTGATACATGTATATTGTGGAGACGGGAAGGGTAAAACAACATGTGCTTTTGGTCTTGCATTAAGAGCTATTGGAAGAAACATGAATGTTGTTGTTGCACAATTTTTAAAAGGAAGTGCGACTGGTGAAGTCATTGAAATTGAAAAAATTGATGGCGTTAGAGTATTTCGTTTAGATAAAGAGATTCCTTTTACATATGCAATGTCTGAAGATGATAAAAAATATGTTTATAAGGCTCATAATAGAATATTTCAAAAAGCTTTACAATTTGTTTCAATGGGTTACTGTGACATGCTTATTTTAGATGAACTGTGTTCAGCATTAGAAACAGGACTGATAGATAATGTTCAAATAGAATCCTTTTTAAAATCTGTCACAGATTGCGAAGTTATTATAACAGGAAGAAATCCACCACAGTATATCTTAGACATTGCTGATTATGTTACAGAGATGACTGAAAAAAAACACCCCTTTTCAAAAGGGGTGGATGCTAGAGAGGGAATAGAATATTAATTGTCTACCCTCAAATGGTCTTCAGGTAGCGCCGCAGATACAATTTCTTGAACTTTAATTGTTAGCGCAGTTTGCTCATCCTTTGTAAGCCCCTTTGTATCTAATGGTTTATGAATAGTAAGTTTAACAGATGCGTTGTTAAAACCAATTTTTTTATCCATCATTTGCCACGTACCGTCTACAGTAACTGGTACAATTGGTACTTCGGCTCTAAAACCAAGTTTAAAACTACCTCGTTTAAACTCTTGAATTGGACCACCTTTACTACGTGTTCCTTCTGGAAAAATTACCTGTGAATAACCATTTCGCAGTTTTTGTACAGATTCTTCCATCGCTTGAATTGATTGTTTTCTGTCTTTTCTAGAAATAAATGTACACTGCATATACTTCATCCATGCAGAAATAATAGGCACTTTTATAAGTTCAATTTTTGCCATAAAAGAAGTAGATTTATTTGCGTAACCTAAAATTAGTGGAATGTCAAATATACTCTGGTGGTTACCAACAAAGAGTACTGCTCCATCTTGAGGTAAGTTTTCATTTCCAACTACTTCAACCTTTGTTTTACCAAATACGAAAATGCGGCGAGCCCACCACTGAGTAACTTCTTTTATGTAGTCATCTCTTTCTTTAATTCTACCTTCATTATCTAGTTTGCGTACAAGTCTTAACTTGCTGTTGCAGCTAAATAAGTCAAACAGTAATCGTAAGAATATATATCCGATTTTGAACATTATTCATTCTCCTTAACTTTTTTAATTATTTCATTATTATACAATTTTTTGCATTTTTTGTACAGTAAGATACATAATTAATTTTTATGAAGCAATGTGTTTCCATGCTAAACCGTCCCCATCATTAGCGTCTTGAGATAACGTTTTATTGAGCACTTCATCAAAGTAACAGGGCTCAATTCCTACACTGAGTATTCTTTCTGTTCGTAGTATGGCAATATCTTTCTTTGTTATAGTTTCGCCTTTTTTCATATCTCTCATAAAATGTATAGATCTATTTGTTCTGCCATAATTTTTTTGCTCTGACTTTGCTAATTCCTTTTTTCCACTTCCTAGAGTAGATAAAATTGTTTTATCATCATAAGAACACTTTAATATGTTTATAATGGTATTTTTATCAAAATGCTCGTACATTCGTATTGCTTCAGACATTCTTAGAAAACTATGCGCTTCTAATGCAACAGGATCATCTAGTCCATCAGTATCATTACTTAAAGTTATATGTTTTTCTATCATTGTTGCACCGCAAGAAACGGATAAAAGTGGTACTAGTATAGGATCAAGAGAATGGTCACTTACTCCAACTGGAACTTTAAATGTAGACTTTAAAAAAGGCAGTACCTCTACATTATAATCTTGAACTGGAGCAGGGTAACTTGTAACGCAATGTAATAATGTAACAAGCTGTGCATTTGCAAGAGGAGCTAACAATGTAATACTTTTACGTATGTCTTCAAGGGTTGAAACACCACTTGACAACACAACTGGTATTCGTTTTTGCTCAGGTAAACTCATTTCAAGTTCAAGTAAGCGTTGTAATAATGGAATATGATTTAGCTCTGGAGATGCAATTTTTATATAATCTGGTTTAATACTAAAAAGTTCTTCTAAACTGCGCATTCCAAAAGGAGAGCACATAAACTTTTTTCCAAAAGAGCGTACATAAGATTGAATATCTGAAAAGAATTTTTTTGAAACTTCTAATTGTCTAAATTTTTCATACAAAGGAATAGTTCCTCCAGGGAGTGTTACATCGCCAGTTTTAGGATGTAATATTTCGTCTGCATAAACCCACTGAAATTTTATACAGTCAGCACCAGATTCACATGCGGCTTTTACTAGTTGCTTTGCTTTTTGAAGATTACCTTGATGTGCAGTCCCAATTTCTGCTATAACGAGAGTTTTTTTTGACATATTTTGTGTGTTTATTCCTTTTGTATATATATTATAACACAGTTTTTTCAACCACGCAATCATTATTATATAAATTTTGTGCTATTATCATTGACATATACTGTATTAGCCTGTACAATTACTCAGTATGCGTAAATTTTTATGTCTTTATTTAAATACAGGCGGTGGGCATAGAGCACCTGCAAAAGTTCTAAAGAAAATTATGGAAGAAAAATATCCTGATGCAGAGGTTATTTTAGCTGAAGGGTTAAGTACTAAAAATAAATTTGAAAGATTTATTTTTGAAAAATGCTATCAAATTGGTTGTAATTTTATTCCAGGTTCATGGGCTCTCTTTTTTCAACTCACTTCTTTAAAATTTATTCAAAAAATAATTAACACTGTTATACAACCTCATACAACGTGGTATATGAGGCGCCTCATTAGGAAAACTGAAGCAACTGATATTGTATCCTTTCATTTTATATTAACTCCTTCTATAGTTTCTGCTATTAGACAAGTGAATCC
>CAYJLQ010000142.1:0-4233 GCA_964370725.1 uncultured Treponemataceae bacterium | reverse complement strand
AAGATGGACTAAAGCAACCTTTAAGTGTAAAAGTTACTGGATCTGGGGGCTTAGCTGTTTCTCACTGGCTTTCAATTCCGTTTGTGCAAGAAGTTGTAGCTTCTACTACTGCAGTTCGAAAAATTATACCTCAAACAGATGTTGTTATTGAACTTGGTGGTGAAGATGCTAAAATCATTTACTTCCATGGCGGAATGGAACAACGTATGAACGGTACTTGTGCAGGTGGAACAGGTGCTTTTATTGACCAAATGGCAGCGCTTTTAGAAACCGATGCACCAGGATTAAATGAACTTGCACGAGGCGCAAGTACAATTTATCCAATTGCAGCACGTTGTGGTGTTTTTGCTAAAACTGATATTCAACCTCTTATAAATGAGGGTGCTAGAAGAGAAGATATTGCTGCAAGTATTTTTCAAGCAGTAGTAAGCCAAACTATTTCAGGTCTTGCTTGTGGGAAACCGATTCGCGGTAATGTTGCCTTTTTAGGTGGGCCTTTACACTTTTTAGATCAACTAAGGCACCGCTTTATTGTAACCCTTAACCTAGAAGGTGATGCAATTGTTGTCCCAGAAGATTCACAATTCTTTGTTGCAACAGGTTCTGCTCTTTCTGCAGAAACAAGCTTTACTTGTGTACAACCAGTTGATGATGTTTCTTTTCCAACTGTCGCAGAACTTCGAGAATCATTAAAAATGCTTGAAGACGCAGACATGAAAGAAATTCAACGACTTGATCCATTATTTAATAATCAAGAAGAACTAGATGAATTTCACAAAAGACATGGAAGTGAAAAAGCTGCTACAGCAGAACTTAAAGATGCAAAAGGTCCTGTTTACTTAGGATTAGACTCAGGTTCTACAACAACAAAAGCTATTCTTATAAATAAAGAAGGTCAAATTTTATGGCGTTTTTATGATGTTAATGCCGGAAATCCTGTTGAATTAGCCGTAAAAGTTCTAAAAGATTTATATACGCAAATTCCAAAAGATGCATACATTGCACGTGCTGTATCAACTGGTTATGGTGAAGCTTTATTTCAAGCAGCCCTTGGTGTAGACTCAGGGGAAGTTGAAACTATTACCCACTATAGAGCTGCCGATTTTTTTGTGCCAGGTGTTGAGTTCTTGTTAGACATTGGTGGGCAAGATATGAAAAGCCTTATGCTAAAAGATGGCGCAATTGAGTCAATTCAATTGAATGAAGCTTGTTCGTCTGGATGTGGTAGCTTTTTAGATAACTTTGCTCGCTCATTAGGAATGGATGTTCGAGAGTTTAGTAAAAAGGCTTTACTTGCGAAAAATCCTGTTGATTTAGGTAGCCGCTGTACGGTATTTATGAATAGCCGTGTTAAGCAAGCTCAAAAAGAAGGTGCAACCGTTGCAGACATTTCAGCAGGTTTATCATACTCTGTAATTAAAAATGCGCTTTTTAAAGTTATCAAGCTTCGTAAAACAAGTGATATTGGTACAAAGGTTGTAGTACAAGGTGGTACATTTAAGAATGATGCTGTACTTAGAGCCTTTGAAAAAATTGCTGGAATACATGTATTTAGACCAGATGTTGCAGGACTCATGGGAGCTTTCGGGGCTGCCCTTATTGCGTTAGATCAGTGGATAGACGAAACAGAAATTCCTGCAAGTGCAAGTGATGAAGAAAAAGCCGAAATAGAAAGAAAAATTGCAGCAGGCGAGTTCTGTTCTGGTATTGCAGATTTAGCTCAGCTTGAAGCATTTCATGTAGACTTAAGCTTACAACGATGTAAAAAATGTTCAAATAATTGTCTTATGACAATTAATACTTTTAATACTGGAAAATATGTTCGCACGTTTATTACTGGTAATAGATGTGAACGAGGGGCTGAACTAGATTCTTCAGAAATGAAAAACTCTATAGGCGAAATTGTTGATGCGTCAAATGCTAGAAATACTGCAGGAAACGATATTGCAAAAGATGGGCCTCTTCCTAATCTTTATGCATGGAAGTATAAGAGACTCTTAGCCTATAAATCACTTCCTAGCGATGAAGCTTACAGAGGAGACGTTGGACTTTTACGTGTTCTTAATACTTATGAAAACTATCCTTTATGGCATACTATCTTTACGAAACTAGGATTTAAGGTTCGCTTATCTCCGCGGTCTAGTCGTGATATATACGAAAAAGGGCTTGAAACAATTCCTTCTGAATCAGTGTGTTATCCTGCTAAAATTGCCCATGGACACGTTACCTCTTTAGTTGAGCAAGGTGTAAAATTTATTTTTTACCCATGCGCGCCATATGAACATAAAGAAGATTCTTCTTCAGGAAATCATTATAACTGTCCAATTGTAACAAGTTATCCCGAAGTTCTTAGAAATAATGTTGATGAACTTCGCCGTGATGATTCAATTACATTTATGAATCCATTTTTGCCTATTTATGACAAGACTCGACTTTCTGAAAGACTTTTCGAAGAACTTGTAAAAGAGTTTTCAGATATTACGCTTGCAGAAGTTAAAAAAGCGGTATCGGCAGGTTGGAAAGAACAGGATCATTTTAGAAAAGAGATTCAACAACAAGGTGAAGAAGCTATTGAAGTTATTATTCGCCGAGGTGCAACTGGTATTGTTCTTGCAGGTCGCCCATACCACTTAGATCCAGAAATTAATCATGGTATGCCAGAGCTCATAGCAGGGTTAGGCTTAGCAGTACTTACAGAAGATAGTGTTGCTCACTTTGCAAGTTTAGAGCTTCCCCTTCGTGTTATGGATCAATGGACGTATCATAATAGATTATACCGTGCTGCAACATTTGTTGCCGGAATGCCGAACTTAGAACTTGTTCAAATAACAAGCTTTGGTTGTGGACTCGATGCGGTTACTGCAGACCAAGTAGAAGAAATTCTTAAAGCTCGTGGGAAAATGTACACGCTTATAAAAATTGATGAAGGTTCTAACCTTGGTGCTGTTCGTATTCGTATTAGAAGTCTTATTGCAGCTGTAAAAGAACGCCACAGACATGCTCGAAAGTTTAAAATACGGTCAGCTGCGTACAAGCGTCAGATTTTTACAAAAGAAATGAAAAAGAAGCATACAATTCTAGCTCCTCAAATGTCACCTATTCATTTTAGATTGGTGCAAAAGGCTTTTGAATATTCAGGCTTCAATTTTGTAATTTTGCCAGAGGTTGATGCGCTAGCAGTTGAAACAGGCTTAAAATATGTAAACAATGATGCGTGTTATCCATCTATTTTGGTTGCAGGTCAAATGATTGCTGCCTTAGAATCTGGAGAGTACGACTTAAACAATGTAAGTTTACTTATTACTCAAACAGGTGGTGGCTGCCGTGCCACTAACTATATTGCATTTATTCGCCGTGCCCTTGCAGATGCAGGTTGGCATCATATTCCAGTAATTTCATTAAGTGCATCTGCCTTAGAAACAAATCCTGGATTCCAAATTACTCCACCATTACTAATTCGTGCTATGCGCTCTGTAATGTTAGGTGACCTTCTTATGCGTGTTCTTTATAGAACAAGACCGTATGAAGCGCATGTTGGAACTGCAAATGCGATGTATGACAAGTGGAATGGCCGAGCTCAACGCATGTTAAAGTCTTTATCGCCTTTTGCTTATAACAGGCTTATAAAAGGAATAGTAAAAGATTTTGATAATCTTCCATTGTTAGATATTAAAAAACCTCGTGTTGGGGTTGTAGGTGAAATTCTTGTAAAATTCCACCCGACAGCAAACAATGATATTTTTAGTACTATAGAACGAGAAGGGGCAGAATGTGTTGTGCCAGACTTAGCAGACTTTTTCTTCTACACATTTGCAACAGGTATATTTAGACATCAAGAATTGGCATTCCCGAAAAAAACAGAACGAAATGCGCGATTCTTTGTTTGGTTCTTAGAACTATTTAGAAAAACTATCAAAAAACAATTGTCAAAGAGTAAACGTTTTGAGCCACCAAGATCTATTTACGATCTTATGAAGGGCGTAGATGACATTGTACAACTTGGAAATATTACTGGTGAAGGTTGGTTCTTAACCGCAGAAATGGTAGAACTAATTCAAGAAGGCGTACCAAGCATTGCTTGTGTACAACCGTTTGCTTGTTTGCCAAACCATGTAACAGGAAAAGGTATGATAAAAGAACTTCGCGAGCGATATCCTGAATCAAACATTGCAGCTATCGACTATGATCCAGGTTCAAGTGAAGTAAATCAGCTTAATAGGCTTAAACTCTTAT
>CAYJLQ010000141.1:0-4244 GCA_964370725.1 uncultured Treponemataceae bacterium | reverse complement strand
CGCTTCTTCAATAGTCATATTACTATAAATATGATTTTCTAGACATGAATACAATGATTCAAGCTCGATTGGAATATCATTCTTACGAAAAAACTTTACCAGACTTTTTACAGTATCAAAGGAAAAGTCATATTGTAATTTACTCATAGAATGATTTGTTGGCCTTCAATTGCCAAGTGTACTCTTACTTCACCGTAGCAAACATTATCTGAATACCACTGAGCAGAATTAAGTATCGAAAATAATTTTTTATCATCATAAGTTGGTTCATGATGAAATAAGTATAGTTCTCTAATATTAAAAAGATGAGCAAAATCTATTGCATAACAAAATGCTGAATGTCCCCAATTTTCTTTTTGAAGAGCATCGTCTACGGTGTACTGAGAATCAAGCACTAAAGCATCAGCATTGCCAAAAAAGTTATCAGCTTCAATTGTTCGTTGAAAGTCGATTTGCTGCAATTCAACATCAGTTGCATGAATAAATTTTTTGCCATTTTCTTCAATTTTGTATGTATAAGAGAAACCAGGGTGAAACATTTTTTTACAAGCTATTTTAGCTTCTCCGATAGTAAAAGGTTCAAATTCCTCAATTTTGTGAAACACAATATTTTTAGTAAAAGCACTAAAAGGAACAGGAAAGTATGGTTGTGACATTTGGTCTACTAAAAATTTTTCAGCATCTTCGCTTGTTGAATAAATATGAATTGTATTTGTTGGATTAAAGGCTGGTTCAAAAAAAGGCAAGCCTTGTAAATGATCCCAATGAAAGTGTGTAATAAGCAAATGAAATACATTGTTGGAAGTATTTGAATACTGTTTACCGCATAAACGAATACCTGTTCCTGCATCTAATATTATCTTTTCACCTGCATCTAATACAACTTCAACGCAAGCAGAATTACCTCCAACAGTGCCAAATAGGCCTTGTGGCAAATTTGCAATAAAACGCTGTCTTGCATCTTCAGATTGAATATCTTTTTCTGTAATTTTAGCTACTGCTGCAGATATTTTAGATTGTATCTGCTCAGGAGTAATAGGTGTAGCTATTGAGCCTCTAACACCGAAAAATGTAACTATCACTGTTCTTCACCCTCCATGCCATTATCCCCCCTAAGGCGCAACGGTTGGTTATTTCTATACAGATTCATTCTATCACATATTTCACTTTTATTCAACTTTTCACCAGTATTAATTCCTGGACAACTTTCGGCTTCTTGATTCCAACGCTCTTTACTTTCTAAAAGATAGGTCCAAAAAGGATAGGTGGAGCACTGTATAGGCCTTGCTGTGTATACTTGGCAACCATTATCCCAAAATATGCAATCGTAGTTGCTTTTTTCTTGCAAACACAAAACTTCAGTTCCATCATAATACGGAACTATGCGACAATATTTTTTTATAAAATCTTGTTCGCTGAGATTTAGTTTTGTGCATAGATTTGTTAAGTCTGACTGGGATAGGTATACATAACCTGGATCATGTCTACAACAACCTGAACATTGTTTACATGAGAAATTTAAGCCGTTTGTGTAAAATGTATCTCCCACAATAGTCCTTATTTAAAAAAATAAAAGGTATCGGTTTTATCCGATACCTTTTGGGGAGAGAAGGATTCGAACCTTCGAAGGCGGAGCCAACAGATTTACAGTCTGCCCCCTTTGACCACTCGGGAACCTCCCCATAAAAAACGCCGACAATACAATGTCAGTTAAAGCCAACTCAGGGATTCGAACCCTGGACCCCGAGATTACAAATCACGTGCTCTGGCCAGCTGAGCTAAGTTGGCGTAACTTCAAATATATTACAACAATCTTAAAAAAAGGTCAAGTACCTTAGTCTATTTTTTTCAAAAAAATTACAAAAATAATGGAATATATGCATCTTTTAATATTTTTTCCCATGAATACTTATCTAAGACATATTGAGCCCCATATTTAATAATTGAATTAAAAACTTGATCGTCATTTTTCTTCCTGTCTATTAAATCTATGAGTACTTTGGAAAGTGTTTGTGCATCATTATTTTTGTATAGAAAGCCTGTTTTTTCATGGAGTATTTTATTTAATCCACCACAAGAATTTGCAACAGGTATTGTACCATATATTTGGCCAATAAAATCCTCTAGCCCACATGGTTCAAAAAAGCTTGGTAAAACTAAAAAATCGCTCACTGCAATGCATAAACGAGATAAAGGTTTATCATATCCTTGGAAATAAATATATTTTCCAGGGAATTGCCTTGCTAGGTTTATATTGTCATTTTCAAATTCTTTTGTTCCCTGCCCTATGACAATAAAGTGTGCGTTTTCTCTCTTTTTTAATACTAACTTTGCAGCCTCTGTAAGTATATCGATACCTTTTTGATGAACTAGTCTTCCATGAAAAGCAAAGTATACAGGTTTTTCGTCTACAGAGCTTTCGCTACTTTCAGATAATACTCCATATTGAAATATTCTATCCAGTTTTTTTTCTTCGGTACAGGTATGAACTTTTGCATATTTTTGTAAAAAAAACTTTCTGCATTCATATTTGCCAGCTAAATCATCTTCCATGGGGTTATAAGCAAAGGGAAGTTTTGAAATATTTTTTTTAGCTGGATTATAAGACTCAAAATCTATTCCGTTTGTAATACCAGTTATTGAAAACTTTCTTTTGTAAAACTCGCTACTAATATCACCACAAAACTCATTATTTGGATCTAAAAGTTCTTCTGCATACCATGGCGAAACAGTAGTATAGCTTGCATACTTTTGAGAAAGTAAAAAAGGTTCTGGTTTTCCATTTATGCTATAGTCTGTAAACTCATCTTCCTTTATGTGTAATAATAAGCTAGCACTTTTAATTGATTCGCATTGATTGCGGTATACAGTTCCTGCATTATGAATTGTAATAAAAAACTTAGTATTACTATAAAAGTCTTTTGTATGTGTATTTGAGTTTACAAGAAAAGGAATCATGGCGGTATGAGCATCTTGGCAGTGGAAAATATTGGGACATTCTCCAGTTATTACTCCATACTCAATTACAGCTTTTTGAAAAAGCAAACTCAAAGTACTCGCATCTGTATGGCCTTCACCACTTTTAATATCTGAATATAATGCTTCTTCTAAACGTGTGTATGTATAGACACCCATTTTAGATGTAAAGCTTGAGTTAACAATAAAGACAATTCTAACTCCCTTAAAATAGCCTTGTGCATATACAATTTTATAAATAGTATCGCCAATTGTAACTTCTGTGTCTGCTTGTTCAATAATGTCAAAATCATCAACATATGAAATGGCCGTACAGCCATATAAGGGCATAAGAACCGTAACATTTAATGAAAGCTTCTTTAACCCTGTTGCAAGAGAAGTAACAACATTTTTTACCCCACCTGCTTCCGCTAAACCAGCATATTCTCGAGAAACAATCCAATAGTCTTTTTTACATTCCATAACCATTAAGCCTTTTTAGCAAAATCGGGGCGTAACACTTCTGCCCCTCCTCCATAGACATGAGTTGGTTTTTTGCTTAAATACGCGGTTATTAAGACACGAATAGTGCAAGGTAGCGAGTTTTTAACAAAAGGTTCTAAGGCACAGAAAAGAGCTGAATGTAAGCATAGACCTTCTTTGCGTAAAGCTGCTGCAGGATTCATAGCGTCTAAATCATTTGTAACAGTAAACTGTATAGATACAATATCGTTCTCATCGAGTGAATTTTCTTTTAAAATTCCACCTACCATTGCTGAAACATCTCGTCTCATAGCTTCTTCATTATTAGCTGTGCACCAAGCACCTCTAATGCCATATAATCGTTTAGTATCCATAACCCTTACCTATAAAACAAAAAAAAATTATATTAGTTACATATTCAGCGAGAAAAACTGTATCGCGCTAGAAAAAATAAAAAATATTAGCGTAATTATACTGTATAAAAAATATAATGCAAGATACTTAACATAATATAATGACCTTTTTTTTATAAATTGTATTATTATTAACACAAAACCTAGCAATAAAAAAGAGGCTAAAAAAATAACGACAGTACCTAATATACGCAATAACAATGTTTGGTTTACATCTAGAAAATTTTGCCAGTTCCCACCTATATACAAAAAGAAAATAACAAAAGATAAACCTAGTAAATACAGTACAGTTCTATTGGTTAAAGAAAAAAGAGGTATTTTTTTATTTCTTTTTTGTTTTTTTATCACTTGCACTATATCCTTATTACGTTATATACTACAATGTATAAGTAT
>CAYJLQ010000140.1:0-4262 GCA_964370725.1 uncultured Treponemataceae bacterium | reverse complement strand
TGCAAGGTTTGTTTGTTGCAATAGGAACTGCAGGCTCTTCAGACTTTGCAGCAAAGCTTGGCCTTCAATTAGGCGAAGGTTCAGATTCTGATGTTCTCGTAACAAAAGAATATGGTGCTACAGGCGTTCCTGGTATTTTTGCAGCAGGCGATTCTACCGGTGGCTACATGCAAGTTGCAAAGGCTGTTTCCGATGGCGCCCATGTTTCAAAGGCAATAATTGCAGAGCTTCGAGCTTAATAAAACTATTTTTCATAAACTTATAAAACCCCGTTAATTGAATACAATTTGCGGGGTTTTATTTATTGGTGTGATTTAATAAAAAAAAGCAATATAAAGGCATAAGCACTGTAGTTTTTTATGCTTATATGAAAAATTTATAAAAAAAGATAAAAAAAAGATGAAATTTTGGTGTGCAAAATCATTCATCCGTTGACATATTAATGATATTAAAGTATATTAAAGACATAGAGTATTGATCAATTATGATTTGTACACATTTAAAAAATAAGAGTACCGGAGAAAAAAATTGGAAGAGCCAGTTAAAAAACAAAAAGCAAAGTACCGTAGCGCCATTAGGTCTAAACGGTTAATTCGTGAAGCGTATGTGTCATTAATGCAACAAAAAGAAGCAGATAAAATTTCTGTTTCCGATATTGTTCGTCTTGCAGATTTGAATCGGGGAACATTCTATGCCCATTATACAAATCCAAATGACATCAAAGATGAAATTGCAGATGAAATTTTTGAAAAAATTAATGTTATTTTACAAGATTTTAATTTTGCACATTTCTTAGGCGATCCCGCTCCTTTTTTTGAGAAGTTGGAAGAAATTATGGGTGAGAACCTCTCTTTCTATAAAGACATTATGTGTTATACAATAACAATAGACTTTATTGGAAAGGTAAAACAATGCCTCATTGATAGAATTTCAACAGATGATTCTGTGCCTGTTGCTGTAAAGCAAGACCCTCAGTTTTCTATAGTTCTTGACTTATTTGCTGGCGGAATGATTTCTTTGTATGTAGACTTTTTACAAGGAAAAATAAATGTTTCGTCTGCGCAGATTTCCCAAACGCTAGCATCTGTTTTCTTTGAATGGGCAAAGACATTCAAAAAAGAGTTATAATAATAGCGCGATTATAGAGACAGTTCTGCAGAAAGAACTGTCTCTATTATTTTAAAGCTGTCATACGTCTTTCGTGCTTTAATTTCGGAATTTATAGATATGCTTTGTTTCTTTTTTAGTACTGACACCTGTATTTGGGAATATGTTTTTATCCCATATGCATAGCTTTGGCTTTTCTCTTCATTATTCAGTTTTATTATATTTTCACTAAATATTGTTATTCTAGATTTTAACCAATCATTTTGAGGTATGAAATATAAAAAATTTATACTAGTATCAAAGGTATCACTGCGTTCTTTTTTTAACGGGTGTGTTTCATACTGGCATTGCAAGTGCCAGGATCTTGCAATAGCCTTTAAGTACCATGGGTAAAACTTAAAACTTGTTTTTAAGCTAATAGGACTTTCTTCTTGCATTTGTATGGTTTTTTGCTCTGCAATTTGTAATTCAGAAATACCAGCAGAAGCTGTAACTGTAAGGAATAAAAGCTTTACTTCTGTGGCTATATCAAAAAAAAGAAAAAACAGACTCTCTCTGTGCAGGGCTTCTTCGTTTTGAAGTTCACCTTTTGCAGTGAAACCAATCTTAAAAGAGCGAATTAACCCAGCATATTGCAAAAAATGTAATTGAGGATTCAAAGCCATTTGTAATGTGTCGAGCTTGTATGAACCATTTTGCCCAAGATAATTAATATCGCATAAAAAGAATTGAGCATTTAGGAAAAAGGGTTTGTATGAAAAGGAGTACTCTCCTCTTAGGAAACCTGCAGGTTTCCCGTGCGGCATTTGAGTAAATCCTGTATTTAATAAAAAAGTTGATGTGTTATATTTAACCGAGAAGTCTTGTATAAAAGTATGATAAATATTTTCTTCAAAATATTTTTGCGTCAAAAACCATGTGTCCGATGTTTTGGGGTGGTGAGAAACCATTTTCCATGCTGTACTTATGCTACCTTGTACGCTTGTTTCTTTCCCATACTGTGCGCCAAAAGGAATGCTAATTCCACTTCCAGCAAACAAATCTCCTTCAAAATCGAGCGATGTAAATGTTGTTAACAAAAAATGTGGAAATTGAATTTCAAGTGCAATAGAGGGAGTTCTTTCTGAAGTTGTTTTTGATGGAGTGCTTGTTATTAGCTTTTTTTGAATTGTATATTCATTTTTTAAAGGATAAATTGTTGAAGGAGCAGGATTATTAAATTTTGACCATAAGCCAGAATAGGAAAGACTTCCTGCGCTTAGGCGCAAAAAATCAAAAGGCTGTAGCTGTGCGCTCCAAGTTTTTAATACATTACTTGTTGTCTCTTCTTGTGGGGTTTCATATTCTGCATACATTTTTCCCTTAAAGAAAGAAGAATTAAATTGTACACCTGTAACAAAAAGGCTGTCGATAGACTGTTCTTTTTCACTACAATAAAGTGTAATATTTCCCCCAAAAAGTAAAAAAGCAACAAAAAAAGATAGTATGTTTTTCATACTATCTTTCTAACGTTTTATTTCAAAAATTTTAGGGTTTTTGCAAACTATTGCGCAGGTTTTGCCGAGTTCGTTACGTAACTTTTAGCATCAGTAAAGTTGTCCACAGTTTTTATTAAAGAGTTCCAATATTCGGCTTCGCTTTTTGTTGTGTAAGGGCCAACTCTAACGCGGTAAAATGTTACCCCATCATTATCTGTGTGAGTAAAAACCTCTGCAGGTATTTTTTGTGATACTAAAGCTGTTCGAGCTTTATCAGCATTAGCTTTGCTTACAAACGATGCAGCTTGAACCCAATATTGATCTACAGGTTTTACTGGTGCAGCAGGTTTTACAACTGCAGGCTCGCTTTTAGGAGCAGGGTCTTGTTTTTTTACTGTTTCTGCGGTAGTTGTTGCTGTTGAAGCAGGTAGTCTAGTAGCTACCGGCTTTACAGCTGGCTCAATTTGTGTAAGAGCTGTAGCTGGTTCTTCTTTTGGTAATGCAGTTAAATCGATTGTTGTAATACCATCTTGAGAATATACGGTTGTTTGTCCTTGACTTATAACTGTTACATCCCCTGTTTGTACAAGTTTGTCTTGTGTTAAGTCTTGTTCACCCTGAACTTGATTTTGGCTTGTTTCAGGCACTATGCTTGCATTAGGGTTTACCCATGTATTATTGTTAGTGTCTGTAGCCATAATTATTGGCTGTGTTGATGTTTGTTGGGGTGAGTATAATATTAGTGTACCTAAAAAAATAACCAATAAAAATATCCCAAGAGCAGCTATAATCCATAAAATTTTCTTTTGTTCCATACATTATCCTTTCTTAAAGCAAGAATTAAGAGTTTGCTCAATTTTTTGAAGCAATTGTTCTTGCGTGTCAGAATTATCTACTCTATATATATCGGCATTTAATTTTTTACATTTAGGGTAGATTTCAATTTGGGACAAAAAAGTTTTAAAAAATTGCATTTTTGATATGTTGCTTCTTGTTTTTGCGCGCTTGTAACGTAAAAAGGGGTTTGCAGTAACGTAAAGTGTGGCATTGCATAATGTTATGACTTTAAATTTATGTAATATAGCAGCATTTATAACAAAATTTTTTGATGGGTTTTCTTGCAAGGTTTGCTCTATCAGTGCATTCATTTTTGGATGCAAAATTGACTCATGCCTTCTAAGGTTCTTTCTATTGGCAAAAACAATTTTTCCTAGATTTCTTCGATTTATGTTACCTTCGCTATCGACAAGTTCCAAGTCCATTTTTTTTGCAATTGTAGCAAAAAGAGAAAGTATTTCTGCTTTTGAGTTTTCTAGAGCAATATGGCCAAGTTTATCTACGTCAATTATGGAATAGCCTTTTTTGTGTAAATAGTTTGCAACGACATCTTTCCCCGCAGCCATAGGCCCTGCAAGTCCAATTATCTTTCGAGAATCAGACATTAGTGGAAGTCTCCCCAACTTTTTGCACTTTCTACGCTTACACGAAGAGGCACGGATAATGTAACAGCTTTTTCCATTTCTTTTCTAATTAAATCCTCAACTGCTTGGGTATCTTTTTCATCGCATTCAATAATTAATTCATCATGAACTTGTAAAAGCATTTTTGCACTCGGGATATCATCTGTTAATGCTTTATACACGCTAAGCATTGCAGTTTTTACAATATCTGCAGCAG
>CAYJLQ010000139.1:288-4341 GCA_964370725.1 uncultured Treponemataceae bacterium | reverse complement strand
TTAACTGGCTCATCGCAAAGCCAGAAGTAACATCAATTATTGGTGGAGCATCAAACATTGGACAATTAGAAAAAAATGTTGCATGTACTGAATGGTCAATTGATGATGAAACTATGAAAAAATTAGATATAATCTTAAAACCTTTTGAAAACTTATAGGAACAACTAATGGCAACATACTTAATTGCCCATGATTTGGGCACTACTGGAAACAAAGCGACACTTTTTGACACCGATGGAAATCTTATAAAAAGTGTAAATTATTCATACGATACAAATTTTTTTAATGGTAACTGGGCTGAGCAAAACCCAGATGACTGGTGGAAGGCAGTTTGCGAAACAAATAAAATGCTCTTAGACGGGGTAGATTCAAGTAAGGTTTCTGCCCTTGCGTTTAGTGGGCAAATGATGGGATGTGTTGTAGTTGACAAAGAAGGAAATCATCTTAGACCTGCTATTATTTGGGCAGACCAAAGAAGTCAAGAGCAAGAGTCATATTTGCGCTCTCATATCGATGAAAAAGAATTTTATACCATAACGGGACATAAAATTAGCGCTTCTTATAGTATTGAAAAACTTATGTGGATTCGTGACAATGAAACGGAAGTGTTTTCAAAAACATATAAAATGCTGCAACCTAAAGATTATGTTATTCAAAAGCTAACAGGCCAATTTGTAACAGATTTTTCTGATGCATCAGGCACAAACTGCTTTGATTTAAACACGTTTAAGTGGTCTGATAAGATTTTAGATATTGCAAATATTGATATAAGTCTACTACC
Organism: uncultured Treponemataceae bacterium; assembly: GCA_964370725.1. Lineage (GTDB taxonomy): Bacteria > Spirochaetota > Spirochaetia > Treponematales > Treponemataceae > CAYJFX01. Next base: position 3,560 of record CAYJLQ010000139.1, on the reverse strand, counting down.
AGACGCGTTAGAGTCGACATATGTTGCTGGTATTATTGATGGAGAAATGTCAAAGATTAGTAATCTACCAGAAGGAACAAAAATTGTAATTGGCGGCGGTGATGGCGTTTGTGCAGCTGTTGGTGCTGGCTCAGTTCGTGAAAATATTGCATTTAACTATTTAGGATCTTCTTCATGGGTTGCAAACACAACAAAAGCGCCAATTGTAGATGACTCTATGAGAACTTTTAACTGGGCTCACTTAGTGCCGGGTTATACTGTCCCATGTGGAACAATGCAAGCTGCTGCAAATTCATTTAATTTTATAAAAGAGCTCTTTTATGACAATCATGCAAATGTGTATGAAGAAATGGATGAAGGAATTAGGGATGGGGCAATTGGCGCAAATGGATTGTTGTATCTACCATACATTTTAGGAGAGCGAAGTCCTAGATGGAATGCAAATGCTAGAGGCGCTTTTATTGGTATGAAAATGGAACACTCTAGAGGTGACTTTGTTAGGGCTGGTGTTGAAGGTGTTTTGATGAACCTTTGCATTGTACTTGATATTTTTAGAGAAAGTTCACAAATTACTTCAATGAATATTATTGGAGGCCTTGCTAAAAGTCCAGAAGTGCGAAAGCTGCTTGCTGATATATATGGCGTGAAGGTAAATAAACTAAATTATCTTGAAGAAGCAACATCTATGGGTGCTGCAGTTACAGCAGGTGTAGGCGCAGGCGTATTAGATAGTTTTGATGACATTGAAAAATTTATTACAGTTGACGATGTAATTGAGTTTAACAAAGAGAATCACGCAAAATATGATGCTGTTAAAAAGGTTTTTGATAAGGCATATTTTGCGCTATTAGAAACGTATGAAGATTTAGCAAAACTCTAAATAAGAAATAGGAGGAATGATAAAATAACTTCCGTGTTATTTTATCATTTACAGTTTGAAAAGCGTTGCTGTTTCAAACTGTAGATTCACGCCCTCCATGGCGTGCCGCTAACGCGGTGTTTTAATAGGAGATAAACTATGGAAAAATTAACAGTAGAACAATTAGCAAAAATGATTGATCATACTATTTTAAAACCATTTGCAACTCATGAAGATTTGAAAGCTCATTGTGAGGTTGCAAAAAAATATAACTTTAAAACAGTTGCTATTAACAATGCACCTGTTCCGCTTTGTAAAAAATATTTAGAAGGTAGCGATGTGCTATGTGATGCTGCAGTTAGTTTCCCTCTGGGGCAATGTACTATTGAAACTAAGGTATTTGAAACACGCGATATAATAGAAAAAGGGGCAAAGGAAGTTGATTATGTAATTAATGTAGGGGAACTAAAAAGTGGTAACTACGATTACATAGAGGATGAAATGAAACGCATTGTTGCCATTTGTAATGAATACAATGTTACAAGCAAAGTCATTCTTGAAACTTGTTATTTAACTAACGATGAAAAAAGAAAAGTGTGTGAAATTGCTTTGAAGGTAAAACCAACATTTGTAAAAACCAGTACTGGTTTTGGTACAGGTGGTGCAACATTAGACGATGTAAAGTTAATGAAAGATGTTGTAGGAGACGCTATTAAAATTAAAGCTTCTGGTGGCGTAAAAACTACTGAAGAAGCACTTGCCTTTATTGAGGCTGGGGCTTCTAGAATTGGAACCAGCAGTGGTGTTGAGATAATAGAGGGCTATAAATCCTTACTAATATAGTTTTCTTGTTTTTTGCTCTATCAAAGTAATTTGATAGAGCATTTTTTTTGTAAAAAAATATAGAGAAACAAAAAAAAACGTTTACTTTTAAACATCATTATGTTATGCTGTTATTATACCTTAATAAGTTCAAAGATAATTATATGTGGACAAACGGTTTGTGAAGCGCAAAGATTTTAATGGAGTATGTAATGATTAAAACACAGTCAGCGTATGTAACAGTATATGAAGTATTAAAGCGAGAAGTAATAGATGGAGAATTACCAATAGGATCAATTATTCCATCTGAGCCAGATTTAGAAAAAAGATTTGGTGTTAGTAGAACAACTGTAAGAAGAGCAGTTGACTTACTTACCCGTGAAGGCTTTGTTTTGCCTCAACAGGGAAGAGGTACAAAAGTCTTAGATTATAAAACAAGTCAAAGCCTAAATAAAGTTACATCTCTTTCTGAAACCTTACGTAGAAAAGGTTTTATTGTTGATACAAAAAATGCAAATATAGTTATAAAACCTGCTTCAGCGTCAATTGCAGAAGATTTAGGCATTAATGCAAATGAATTGGTTGTGTGCATGAATAGAATAACACTTGCAGATGGAAAGCCAATTGCAATTATGAAAAACTATATACCGGCAATAATGGTTCCAGGAATAGAAACACATGCTGAAGACATAACATCGTTGTATCAACATCTATCAGATAGGTATAAAATTTATATAGAATCTGCAGTAGATAAGATTTCTGCAAAAAATGCTTCAAAAGAAGAAGCGAATCTCTTAAATGTGCCTGTGAATAGCGCACTTATCTATCTTAGGAGAGTGTGTTTTTCAAAAGGAAGACCTGCTTGCGCTGATAGAATTAGCATCTTAGGTGATAATTATGAGTTTGAGATAAATATGATGGGTCGAAATTAAGTATTCCATACGCCTCTTTAATTAAACATATCTAAATACCTTAGTATAAAATACCAATATTTTAAAAAGTAAAAAAAATGTATAAATTTAGCAAAGTTTAAACTTGACAGCTAAACATAGTGATGTTACTATCTATTTAAACATAATGATGTTACTAACTTATGATGTTTATAAAAAGTAGGAGATAGAAATGGATTTATTACAAATACCGAGGCTAGTAGATATCAGTGCTGTTCGAACTGATGTAACCATTAAAGAATTAGACGAAATTGTAGCATTAGCGAAAAAGTTTCGCTTTGTATGTGCTTTTGCTATGCCATGTTTTACAGAATATCTTGTTGAAAAATTTAAAGATGATGATGATATAATGGTTGGTGGTGTTGTTGGATTCCCTTCAGGCGCTGATACTACAGCAGCTAAAATTGCAACAGCTAAAGAAATGATGGCAGCGGGTGTTGATGAACTAGATATGGTAATTAATGTAGGCGCATTAAAATCAGGTTTATATGATGTTGTTAAAAATGATATTGAAGCTGTGGTAAAGGCTGCAAACGGTATGCCTGTTAAAGCCATTTTAGAAATTGCATACCTAACTGATGAAGAAATTGTAAAAGGTTCACAGATTGCTGTTGAAGCAGGGGTATCAAGATCGGAAGAGC
>CAYJLQ010000139.1:0-278 GCA_964370725.1 uncultured Treponemataceae bacterium | reverse complement strand
GTACAGGTTGGGGTAACAAACCTACTACTGTTGATACTATCAAACTTATTAAATCTACTATAGGTGACAAAGCATTTATAAAGGCTGCAGGTGGAGTTAGAGACTTAGACACTTTGCTTGCAATGATTGATGCAGGGTGTAATAGATTTGGAATTGGAATCAAATCAATTGTAAGTATCCTTGAAGATATATATAAGCGTGAGGGCAAAGAAATGCCTCAACTTACAAGTGAAGTATCTGCAAACGACAATTACTAATTTTTTTGTGTAAGTGTAAAG
>CAYJLQ010000138.1:2256-4344 GCA_964370725.1 uncultured Treponemataceae bacterium | reverse complement strand
ATTGCAGAAAACTACATTACACAAGGTGTTGTAGGTATTTTCGGTGCTAACGAAGGTTCAACAGCTGGTGCAGGTAATGCTATCAGAGCTTCTGGAAAGGAAGTTGTTGGTGTTGGTTTTGATAAATCAGATGCTATCTTAGGTCTTATCGAAGACGGACATCTTCTTGCAACTATGGCACAAAACCCAGACGTAATGGGTTACGAAGGTGTTAAAGCTGCTGTAGCTATTTTAGGTGGCGAAGATCTTAATGGAAAAGTAGTAGATACAGGTGTATCAGTACTTAGAAAATAAGGGTTTTTAATCTAATAAGGGGACTGTCGCATAGCGGCAGTCTTTTTTTTGCTTAGAAAAGAATTGAAAGCATAAAAAAAGGGTATCAAAAAAATTTTGATACCCTTTTTTGAATAAAGTTGAAATTATTCTTGTGGAGGTAAGCATTCATTAACTTCAATTGAAGAAGTTGTAGAAATACGCACTTTTCCTTTAATGCAGTGTGGAATTAAAAAGTAATCGCCTTTTTTTATTGCTTTTTTATAGTCGCCACAGGATATTTCCCCTTCTCCCGCTGTAACAACACAGACCGCAGGAGCGTTTTCTAAAGTAAATGATGCATTTGCACCCTTGTGTCTGTTAACATTAAAACACTTAGTATCAGAGTTAGAAATAAGAGATTCTAAAATGTATCCGTTTTCATTTTTCAAAATTTGAGGTGTTTTTCTAAAAGCGGCAACAGCTTTTTCGCCATGTAATTCATAGCTAAAGCATTTTAATGCAATTTCGCGTGGTAAACCTAAGTATTTTTCATAGTCAGATAAGAAGTAGTCACCGCACCATGATTCAGGTTGAACGGTAAAATCTGTTGGCTCTTGTACTTCAAGTATTAGGCATCCAAAGCCAATAGCATGAACAGCCTTTGCTGGAATAAAGAATACATCGCCCGCTTTTACTTCTATTCGGTTAAGGACATTGTCCATTGCATTTTTATCGGTTTCATTTGCTTCAATAATTTTTACAAATTCTTCTTCTGTCATTTTTTCTTTAAATCCAAGATAAATGCAAGCATTTTCTCTTGTGGCAAGGATAATCCAAGATTCTGCCTTTCCATAGCTTGAATTAAAATGTTCTTCAGAAAAAGCTCTGTCTGGGTGTGCTTGTAAAGGGAGTCTAATGCCGCTGTCTAGGCCTTTAACTAAGACACCAAGTTCAGTTCGGTTTCCTAAAATTTCTTTTGTATGTGATTTAATTAAGTCATCAAGATATACATCTGAATCTTTTATTTTTGAAACACCATCTTTATCTGTAATAGGTTCTTTGTTTAAAGCCTTTACATCAGATACAATCCATTCTTCTGGAAAGTTTCCGTCTACTGGTTCATCGCCAAAGAAATCACCAAAAAGCTTTCCTCCTTGGTATACTCTAAAAACTCTGTTTCTTTCAAAAAAGATTGGGTTTTTTACTATTTCGTCATAATTTTTCATGTTTTTCCCTTTTTTTGTTGAATTATTTTTTTCTAAATCTATTTAAAAGATAGTAACTTTTGAGCGCTTTGTATATTTTCATATACACCATTTGAAACCATTGAAAACAATGCGGCACCATAAGAAGCTTCTTCTGTGTGCTCTGGTATTTGCAAAGGAAGATTAAATTGCTTACTTACTACCTTGCACAATAGAGGGTTTTTTCGTAAACCATTTCCAGAAGCGACCAAAATTGACTTTGGCTCTTTATCATACATATCATATAGTTCTGTTGAAATTCCTTCTAAAATACCTGCTGCAAGGTTTTCAGGGGTAAAGTTTTCTATGCCTATATTGTTTATAGAACCTAGTTCTTTTGGGTTTTCGCGCGTTCCACTAAAACGTGTGTTTATTGATAGTTTTGGCTTTGTTTCATCTACGTTTTCTGCCATTTTATCAATTACATCATACAAGTTGGGAACTTCACAGTTGAAATATGAAGCAACTTTTTTCATAAAGTTTTGCAGTAAAGCATACGCTCTACCACCACATAAGGTTGCCCCTACATAAAGGTAGGAGTCTTTATCGAAGGGGCGAACCTCTAGTGTTTCACTTTTTTTATAGCCGC
>CAYJLQ010000138.1:0-2156 GCA_964370725.1 uncultured Treponemataceae bacterium | reverse complement strand
TATTTTTTTGGATTTCCAAGTACTTTTCTTAAAATTTCTGGTGTTGTAACATTTACATATAGATAAAAAGGGCTTGTGTTGCTGTTTTCTTTATTAAAGAATAATGGATTTACCACAAGGTTTCTAAATTGTTCACCTTTTTCTTCGTATGATGATGCTGAAAAGAATTTTGGATCTACACCAAAATGAGAAGCGTAACCACCGGGCATTTTGTCAAAAGGAAGTTTCATGTTTGATAAAATTCTGAAACCAAGGCCAGTACTTGCTTCCCCGTAGAGAGGGTCAATGCCATAGTTTAACATTTCGCGTGCTTTGCGTCCATCAGGAGTTGCCCCTACTAGGTATCCATATAATAAGTGTGTTGAAGGTGTTGCGTAGTCAGGTCTAAAAGCGTTTCCTAAATAATTTTTTTGTTTAAGAAGGAGGTCTGAAATGGTGTTTGCTACGGTTACAGCCTCGTTGTCTGCTTCTGAATTGTTGTTTCCATATTTAGGGGCAGCTTGTACAAAGTCATGAATTTTATCGTAGTTTTGGAAGTTTGCCTTAAGGGCAGATATTAAATCTTCTGCATATTGTCCTTCTGATTGAAGTATTTTATCAATAGCAACAAAAGAATCTGAAACAACAGATAAACCATGGATTAGACAACCGCTTCCATTATATTTTGTCCCTTGGTTTTCAACATCTCTCATATCGTAGCCATATTCAATTCCTCCCATAAGAGAGCTTAAGAATGGAACACGTAAAACAGAAAGAGCTCTTGAGGCACCATTTGCTGAATCAACCATTTTATTAACATAAAATTCAACATTTTTGTAGAAAATTTCACGAATATTTTTTAATCTTTCTATTTCATTTTCGCAAGTTGTTGTGCTACCAATATCTTTACCTGAAATAAGTGAAACGCCATTTGTAAGAGAAAGTTCAAGTATTTTTGCTAAGTTTAGCCAGCTATTGGTTGTGTTTGCGTTGTCTTTTCCCATAATGAGAGGTTCTTGGCATCCTGCTACTGCATAATCTTCTAAGTCTTCTGTTGCAACACCTGTTTTTGAAAGAACTGAAAACATAGCTTCATCATTGAATAGAGAAGGAGTAAGTGCCCCAGGTGTAAAGAAAAAACGACCTAGTTCTCTGTTTAATTTTTCAGGGGTGTTGTTGTGCATTTTCACTGAAAGAATAGGCTGAGGGAGGTTCATGTCATAGTAAGCATCTAAAAGTGCGTAGGTTGTGTCGCTTGTTAAATCTTCACCTTTGCTTGATTTTCCCCCAACAATAAGGTTTTGAGAAATAGCCCAACTTCTGTCACCTACATTATAAAATACAAGCAAGTGTTTAAAGAAACTGGCTGCAGTGTCTCGGTCTAATCCTTTTAGGTATGGGTCAAAAATTCTATCAGCATTTCCAACAGAGAATGCAAATGGGTTAGGAGATTGTTCAATGCACATTACTTGCCATAAGAGCATAAAGCATTGGATAGCTTCAAAAAGATTTGTTGCTCCATTTTGTGGAACTTTTTCTAAAACAGATGCTAGAAAGGTAAGTTGACTTGAGCGTTCTGCGTCTGCTGATTTTGCTTGTTCCAAAGCAATTTCTTTATATCGTTTTGCTAAAATTAAAGCAGCATTGAGAGAGGTTTTAAAAGCTTCAAAGTTATCTTTTTTTTCTGTGTTGGTTTCTGAAGCAATTTTTGTTTCTAGTTCGGTAATTAGGCTAGCAATACCATTTTTAAGAACAGGTCTAAAGTCTGCAATAGTGTGCCCTGTAACTTGTTCAATAAAAAAAACTACTTCTTCTGTGTATGAAGAAACGCTTGTTTGAGCCTTGCTTAATTCTTTAACAAACTCACTTTCTTTTGCGTATTCTCGTAATGATTCAATTTCTTCTGCACTTATTTCATCACTTGGAGTAATATCGTTAAATATAGCTGTTGGATCACAATAGCCACTAAATGTTTCCACAGTAAAAGTTGGATTTATTAATGCATAGCTTCTGGCAAAGGAATCTGATTGTGTTCCTGCAAAAATAGCATGTTTGCTAAGAGAAAGGGGTAATTGTTCACATACATCACAAAGTGTTTTTGCAGCTTTCATTTCTTTTGAAAGGGAAGCGTATTTTTTATCGCATTCTTTTTGAATACGTTTAATGTAAAACCATCC
>CAYJLQ010000137.1:0-4353 GCA_964370725.1 uncultured Treponemataceae bacterium | reverse complement strand
AAAATATGAGTGAAAAATCAAGTAGCCTAGTACCTTACGTAATTGAGCAAACTGGAAACGGGGAGCGCTCTTACGATATCTTTTCTCGTTTATTAAAAGATAGAATTATTTTTGTAGATGGAGAAATTAACGATATTTCTGCAGACCTTATTGTTGCACAAATTCTGTTCCTAGAATCACAAAATCCAGACAAAGATATTAGCATGTATATTAATTCGCCAGGTGGTTCCGTAACTGCTGGTTTAGCTATTTATGATACTATGCAATATGTTAAATGCGATACTCAAACTATTTGTATGGGTCAAGCTGCAAGTATGGGCGCTATTCTTTTAGCTGGTGGAACAAAGGGTAAAAGGTATTCTTTGCCTTCTGCAAGAGTTATGATTCACCAACCATGGGGTGGGGCACAAGGCCAAGCATCTGACATTGTAATTCAAGCAAAAGAAATAATGAGATTAAAAAATCTATCGATAGATTACTTTGCACATCATACAGGCAAAAAAGCATCTCTTGTAGCACAAGACATGGAAAGAGATTATTTTATGAGTGCACAAGAAGCGCTCGACTATGGTATTATTGACCACATAATGCCAAGTAGGAGATAAGAATGGCAAAAAATAAAAATACATTTGGTGCAAGTTGCTCTTTTTGTGGAAAACCTTCTTCAGCAAGTTTACAGCTTGTTTCAGGGCCAAGTGGCGTATGTATTTGTAAAAAATGTGTTGCTGTATGCCAAACAATTTTAGAAGAAGATAGTTTAGCAACAAGTCCAATTGAAATTGAAAATGTTCCAACACCTCAAGAGTTTAAAGACTATTTGGATGAGTATGTCGTTAGCCAAGATTATGCTAAAAAAGCATTAGCTGTAGCAGTATATAATCATTATAAAAGATTATCTACACAAACAACTCTTGATGGAAATATTGACGATGTTCAAATAGAAAAATCAAATATCTTACTTATGGGGCCTACTGGTTCTGGAAAAACCCTATTAGCAAAGACTCTTGCAAAAAAGCTTAATGTTCCTTTTGCAATAGCAGATGCTACAACATTAACTGAAGCAGGCTATGTAGGTGAAGATGTAGAAAATGTATTATTAAAGCTAATAAATGCAGCTAATGGCAATGTAAAAGAAGCAGAACGGGGAATTGTTTTCATTGATGAAATTGACAAAATTTCAAGACGAAGTGAAAATGTTTCAATAACACGTGATGTTTCTGGCGAAGGTGTACAACAAGCTTTATTAAAAATTATTGAAGGGACTAAGGCAAGCGTACCTCCTCAAGGTGGGCGAAAGCATCCAAACCAAGAATTAATCGAAATTGATACTACAAATATTTTATTTATTTGTGGTGGTGCTTTTGTAGGCTTAGAAAAAATTATAGATTCTAGAGTAAGTCAACATTCTATAGGTTTTGGCTCACATATAAATACTATGACAGATTCAGAAAAAGCAGAACTTATGAATCAGGTAATTCCAGATGATCTAGTAAAGTTTGGTCTTATTCCTGAGCTTATTGGACGTATGCCAATTGCTGTATCCTTAAACGAATTATCTAGAGATGATCTTGTTAAAATATTAACCGAGCCTAAAAACGCCATAACAAAGCAATTTGTGGCATCTTTTGCTATGGATGAAGTAAATCTTGAGTTTACGGACGAAGCTATTTCTGAAATTGCTGAAGTGTCAATTCAACAAAAAACTGGTGCCCGTGGATTACGCTCTATTGTTGAAAAAATGTTATTGGATATAATGTTTGAAATACCGTCTATAAAAGGTAAAAAAACACTTTCAATAACTAAGCAAATGGTGCAAGATAAAAAATGTTCTTGCGATACCTTGCAAATAGAACAAAAAACGGCATAATACGTAAAATCACTCATTTATGAGTGATTTTACTATTGAGTTTCAGTAAAACTGAAACTCAATAGACTGTTACGTTTAGCGGCATAATGCCGCATTTTTTTTTGCTTATTTATAATTTCAAATTTGTTTTAAGGTACTAAACTCTTTAATAAATCAAGCGTTTTTTGTGCGGTTTTCTCCCATGAAAAACGTTTTGTCCATTCATTACCATCTTTAATTAATTTTTCGCGTAGAGGCTCATTAGTTAGAATTGTTTCAATTGCCTTTGAAAACTCTTCATTGTTGTCAGGGTCAAAGTACAGAGCAAAGTCGCCAGCTATTTCTCCTAAAGAGCCTTGTTTTGAACAGGCTACTGGAACGCCGCATGACATTGCTTCAATGATTGGAAGGCCAACGCCTTCATTAACTCCAGGAAAAATACAAGCATCAGATAAAGCATATAGCTTGTAAAAGCTTTCCTTAGGGAAATGACCTGTAATAAGAATGTCCGATGAATACTCACAAGTTTCGAGTTCTTTATAAATGTGTTTTGCATAGGCATCTTCATTGCCTGATAATACTAAGCGGTGGGGAAGGCCTGTTCTTTTCTTAAAATCACTAAAGGCTCTAATTAATTCTAAATGCTTTTTTTCTTTATTTGCAAGTCTAGAAGCATACGTAATATAGGGTCTTTGAATTGAGAATGGTTGAATGTAAGCTACTTCATCATCATCAATTTCTTCGTTATTTTCAGCTTGTGCAAGCCTATGATCTACTCCATCATATATAACTTCAATTTTGCTAGGGTTAATTTTCAAATTAATTAAATCTTTTCGTATAAAGTGGCTTACAGCAATAACCTTGCTTGCTCTCTTTAAATTTCTCTTAAAAAGGCCTTCTGTCACTATATTATTTGACTGTTGTAAAGCATTGGATACAATGTCATGCACAACAACTACTGTTGGTACCTTTGAAACTAAATGACCTGCAGGCGATCCTGAAGGGAAGAGGACAGCATCATATTTTTGTTTTGCTATAAATGATTTTAATTTAAACGAATGCCATAATTTTTCGGCTTTTGGGTTGTCTGGAATATCTATTCCAACAAAATTAATTCTTCCATCGCCTGGATCAAATGTATATCTATCTATTTCATGCCCAAATAATTCATAAGTGCATTCATCCTCGATTGGTAGATTTTTTACTAGAGAAGTTACATAGGAGCCTAAGCCTGATTTACCGTGTTCTAATCCGAACACATCTATTCCAATTTTCATTCTAGACATTATAGCATACATTTCAAATATATGCTATAATAAATGTAACATGAAAAGAATATTAATTGACGAGTTTTTTATTAATAAACTCTCAGAACGCTCTATTACAGAGCCTACAAAAGTGCAAGAAACGGTTGTACCGCTTATTGCTTCAGGTAAGCATTGTTTTTTTGAATCTGAAACAGGAACAGGGAAAACACTAGCATATATCCTCCCTTTATTACAAAAGAGTTTTTTAGATAAAACAGAAGGCGATGTAAGCTTACTCGAAAAAAATAGGGTAAGCTTATTTCCGCATCCCGAAGTTTTGGTGCTTTCCCCAACTTTAGAACTTGCATCTCAAATTAAAAACGAAATTAATACATTCCCTCCGTTTAAAGCTGTTCTTTGCTTTGGAGGTTCTCCATTAAAGCGCCAGATAGAAAGTTTTAAGGATAAACCATATGCAATAGTTGGTTCAAGCGTTCGTTTAACAGAGCTTATCCATTTAAAAAAACTCAAGATACATGGTATAAAAGCTATAATTCTCGATGAAGTTGATCGGCTTTTTTCTCCAGAAATGAGAGATGAAACATTGGCTATGGTTGAAATGATGCCAAAAAATGTGCAAATAATTGCATGCTCTGCAACCTTGCCTGAATCTATGCAAAAAATATTAAAACGTTCTGTTGAAAGTAAAGATGTAAAAGACTTTGAAATTGCATTGTTACCTAAAGAGGATATATTAAAATCGCGTATAAAGCACTGGGCTTTTCATGCAGAAAGCCGAGATAAGGCAAAGGTTTTAAGAAGTTTTTTAGCAGCGGAAAACCCCAAAAAAGCTATAATTTTTTGTTCAAGAGTAGATGAAACCATTTATCTTAATGAGCGCTTAAAGCATCATAAGGTACATTGCGAAGTACTCACCGCAAAAACTGACAAGGTAAAAAGAAAGCAAGCTTTAGATCATTTTCGCTCTGGTAAGTTACCAATAATTATAACCAGTGACCTTGCTGCTCGTGGGCTAGATATTCCTAATATAACACATATTATACAAATGGACTTACCTTCAAATCCTGATTTTTTTGTGCACAGGGCAGGTCGAACAGCTCGAGCCGGGAAAGAGGGTATAAATGCTATAATTGGTGATGAATACGAACTACGAAATTTATCACGGTTGGAAAAAAAATTAGGAATAATTATATATCCACGTGAACTACGAAACGGCAAAGTAGTCGAGTTTGATGAATA
>CAYJLQ010000136.1:0-4353 GCA_964370725.1 uncultured Treponemataceae bacterium | reverse complement strand
CAACATATGTAACTTCAAACCACGGATGGTTTTCCAATGAACTAATATATCTTTGTCCTACCATTCCAGTAGCACCTAAAACACCAACTTGTATCTTTTCCATTTTATTTTCTCCATTTTCTCGTAATTCGTAACTAGTAATTCGTAATTAAATCCCACATTCTTTCAAAGCTGCTTCAATAATTTTCTTTGCACTATCTGATGCTTCTACGAGAGGTAGTCGTACATTACCTGCAGGAAGCCCAGAAACGTTCATTGCGTGCTTTATTGAAGATGGGTTTCCATCAACAAATGCAGCTCTGAATATTGGCATAAGTCTATAGTGTAGTTTTCTAGCCTCTTCAAATTTTCCATCAAGAGAAAGTCTTGTAAGTTCTGCCATAAGGTCTGGAATGAGATTTGACACTACAGAGATAATACCGTCACCGCCAGCTGCAACTAAAGGTAGTGTCATAGAGTCGTCGCCAGAAAGAACTGAAAAATCAGGTTTTTTTAGCGCAACTTGATGCACAACATCCATCATTTGATTTATATCACCTGATGCTTCTTTTACACCAGCAATGTTTGGAAGTTCTGCAATTCTAACCATAGTAGAGGTTGGAATATTTTTTCCTGTACGGCCTGCTATGTTATACACAATAATTGGAATACCAACTTTGCTTACTGCTTCAAAGTGTCTATAGATTCCTTCATCTGAAGGCTTATTATAATACGGAGTTACAACGAGTGCGTAATCTGCTCCATATTTTTTTGCTCTTTCACAATAATGCACTGCATCTGCTGTATCGTTGCTTCCGGCTCCCAAAATGATAGGAACCTTACGTTTGGAATTTAGTTTATATTTTTCTACTTCTTCAAAAACAATTGAGATAATTTTTTCTTCTTCGTCGGTTTCTTTAAGAGTTGGTGTTTCACCTGTTGTTCCCAGTGGAACTAAACCATCAATACCCTTTTCTAATTGGATTTGTACTAATTTTCTAAATCCTTCGAAATCAACCGACCCATCGTTGTTCATGGGCGTAATAAGTGCTGTAAAAGCTCCTTGTAACTTTGCCATTAATAGCTCCTGAATAGTAGACACTTCTAAAAACTTCAGTTTTTTGAAGTGTTCCTTAGATGTAATTGCGATGTTTGTAAGATATATTTTGCAATTTATATTACAAACTCGACAGTAACTATGAAAAAACAATTTGTTTTTTATAGTTACTAAAATATAAACTAGTAAGAATTATGACAGAAAATGAGAAAAAGTTCAAGTGGGCAATCGTATGTTTATGCAAAAATAATGCATGTTTATGCAAAAAAATTGTTGTATATACACTTCATTGATCATTAGTTATTTGAAAAAAATTATGAACTATGTATTACTTTGGATACTACACTAAATTTAAAAACAGGGCTTACATTGTTGTCTAGACCAGCTTGAAAAGTGAATGGAACAACATCTAATAAAAGATATCCAAATCCTATACCGTATTCATAATGAAGTGATGGCGCACTCATTTCGGAAAGTCCCATCCCTATTTGAGTAAATGAGGAAAAAAAGAAACTCGTATTTTGTCTTTTTTCACGTAAAAAAAACCACCGAAGTTCTACTTCAACAGCATGCAAATCTGAGTAACGTTCTGTGTCAGGATTAAGTGAAGTACGGCCTGAAATTTCTGACCATGGCTTCATTATAGTATACTGAATTTTTGGCGAAGTCCCAATGTTTAACTCATCAAAATGAAGAAACTCATATATAAAGCCTAAATCAAAATAATAGAATGAAAAGGTTGTAGGTATACTTACATCCAACTCATAGCTAAAAAAATTATCATAAGGAACAGTCTTAAATGTAAAAAGGGTTGAAGCATTCATTCGAACAAAACCTTCATCAAGCAAAAAGAAACTGAAGCCCAACCCTTGGTCAACTACAGTTGAAATTACAGCATCATCAATTGTTTCAAAACCAAGAGGAATAAGCTTTTTTTGTGCAACAAGGTTTGGCAAAAGAAGACTTCCGCCATAAAAGCCTATAACAAAATCATTTTTAAAAGCTACAATTTGTTTTGAAGCTGGCTTACCAACTGTAAAGGGGTATACATCATAAAACACATCCGAATACCAAGATACATTTTTTAGTTTTAAGTCAAACCCGAGTGTAGCACCGACCTTTGATTCTTCTTCTACATCAAAGAAAAATCCTACATTTGGAAAAATACTAAAATCATTTTTTCTATAGAACCAGCCAAGCTGAAACCGCTGAGGTAGTCCGTATAATTCTACTTCAGTTTGAAAACTAGATATTTCTATATCTTGAGACTTACCAATATCTATCTCTTCAGAATAACAGGGAAAAAACAAAAAGAGAAAAAGAACAACCGTAATATACTTTTTTACCATGAAAATATTCCTTTTGAATAGTTCTCAATAACTCTTTGAACTCGTGTATTATTTGGATAGACATTCTGTGCTAAATCGAGATACTCCCAACCACTAGATACGTCATATATTTTCATATAGTAAAAGGATAGAAAAATATATGCTGTAAAAAGATCAGGCTCTGATAAGTTTTGAATTAATTCTTTATTTTTTTCAATAAAAGTATTTCTGTTTGGAGTCTCTGCATCTGCTCGAAGTGCAGCCCATAAAGTAAGTTTAGTTATGACTTCTTGTTTTAAATCTTCGTCATCTCCACAACGTAAAGATATTCTACGATACATAGTTGGAAGACCTTTTAATGTGTCAAAAGTATTGTCATCCCACATAAGTGTTGATACCTTATAATCTGTATATGCGAGCATTACATAAGGTGAAAAAGGAGCATTTTGCACAATTTCTTCAGCAATATCTTCTGAATATTTTAATACATTATAAACAGAATCATTACCATCTGCATAGTAAGCTGACAAAATTGTTATATACTTCATGTACAATAGATATTCTGTATATAAATGTCCAGTTTTAAAACTGGTTGGAAAATCTGCTTCTAAAGTATATAATGCAATAATTACTTCATCAATTTCTTGAGTTCCATTTTGCAAATAAGAATCATAAAGATTAACACTATGCTCTAACGAAGGTGAAAATGTTTGTGGATACAAAGCAAAAATATGCAAAAATAATAAAACAGTTACTATTCTCTTTTTCATCACTTCTCCTTGAACATTAAAATACAAAAGTATATCCTTAGTAAGTTTTCAAAAAATCACTTCTTCCCAAAACATACATTTATCTAATATTATACACTTTTTATTTTTTAGTCAAGTTCTTATCTAATATACAATGCATTACATTGCATAAAAGCTTTGCTTCGCAAAACTGTTATAAAATTATATATTAATTTAATAATCTTTTATTATTTTAGACAAAAAAAAGCCGGCGTTCATGCCGGCAGTTATAAAGCCATCTTGTGGCTAAATCTTCTTTTCCTGCAAACGCAGGCGAATAAGTCCTAAAGTGCCCAGAATGGGCTTGTAAGTTTTGGCGGATTATCCATGTTTTGGCCCCCTTTACTCTATAATAAATACTTAAGGAAAAATACCTTAAGTAGAAATGTCATTTCAAAAACGTTCGAACTTTAAAACATCGTAAAACTTCTAATTAATATTAAAGCCTTCCAAAGATGCTTACTTTTGCAATTAACCATGTTCTCTATACAACATACTTAAAGCCGCGTTTAAGAAAATAAGTTGTCATATAATCTATAACAACTAACCTACTAATATTGTAACACATAATACAGAAAATGCAAGCTTTTTTTGTATTATTTTTGTTAAAATTTTGTAAAAAGATTATAGCATTACTCACTTTTATACTTGCATAAAGAAGTAAAATACGGCATAATCACCTGTCAATGCGATATACTAACAGTAACATTATAGAGTGTTCAAATAGTATATTTTAGTAATTAGGAGAAAACCATGACAAAAAAAATAATTCATGCTGACAATAGTGATTTCTTTAGAAAACTTGTAAAAACATTCTTATCAGAAGAAGGTTATGTAACCGAAAACACAGACTCTGGCGCAGAAACTCTAGCCCATGTAGAAGATGGTAGTGCTTCAGCAATTATTATGGGGATGGCTTTAAAAGATATGAGTTCAGAAGAACTTATAAAAAACATTTTGCTATTTCCAAAAAAGGTGCCAGTAATCATCTTAACATCAAATGATGATGAATCAGAAAAAGAAAAATTCTTACGAATTGGCTTTACAGCATATATCTCAAAAGCTGGAAATTGGCAAGAAGAACTATTAGAGGCTTTAAGCCATAGTGGCGACTCAAAATAAATTATAGAAAAGCGATTGAGACAAAAAAAAAAGACTTCCAAATGGAAGTCTTTTTTAGCGACAATTGGGCTTGAACCAA
>CAYJLQ010000135.1:0-4387 GCA_964370725.1 uncultured Treponemataceae bacterium | reverse complement strand
GTGCTCGAAGGTTTGCAATAAGTTCTTCTTCTCTTTTTATACTAATATGCTCATAACCTTGTTTCTCTAAACGTTTAATAAAATCTTTTTCAAGCTCTGCTTCACTTTGATGCTTGAGATGTTTGTTATAATCTGGCGTATATTCTGCAACAACCGTGCTTTCACTCGACTGCGCAACTATGTCATAATAATTCATAATGTAGAATGCATAATTCATAATTTTTTTTAATTACGAATTACTCCTCCTTTTGAAGATTTTATTATACTTACTAAAAGCTTTAAGAGTTCTTGTACTTCATTAATATTTTCTTTTACCACAATTCCTCCTTATCCTCAGAAAAAAAATAATTCATCATTCTGCATTCTTAATTCTAAATTCCAAGAGCTTATCGCGATAGTATTCGTACTGCTTTTTTCTTGCGCCAATTTCAGCAGGTAAACCTGAGCTAAGGTCGTTACAAAGACTGTCGAAGCGGTCGAGGATATCGACTATACGTTGTTGTTCTGCCATTGATTTATCTATATCTTTTGGAAATGGAATTGGGATTTCTGTTTTCTTTAAGTTGTCATTATATAATCTTTGGATTGTACCACCTTCAGAGGTATTCCACTTTACAATTTGATAGCAATAAAAAAGGTATTTATTTAATACTTTAGTTTCATCATTCTCAATCCAAACTATATTGCTATCCTGAAAATACGCATCTTGACCATCAAAGATAACAGTTCTCCCAATAGTCCCACTAGCAGAAAGTAAAATTTCTCCCACTCTAGGATAATTGTAGTTTTTCTTATATTCATCAAATAGAACACGTGAAATATATGCATTTGAAGCCTTCCCAAAGGTACCAATTTTAAAAAATGGAATATCACCCGTATCAGTAGTTTGTTCCTTTAATATTCTTTTACACATACGAACGTCACCAACATATCCTAATGGCTTCCCCTCAATCTCTTCTCCAAAGGTTAATAATTGATTTCTATAAAACTCGTACTGTTGTTTTCGCGCCGTTAATTCTGTAGTTAATTCTGTAGTTAATTCTGTAAACGTGTCTAATATACGCACAATTTCTTCTTGTACAAGAAGTGGTGGGACAAAAATATTGCATTTTCCAATTTGCCCTAAGTTTATTTTTATAGGTACTGCAGTGTGAATGATTCTTTTATTTAATTCTCTTCGAAAAAATTTACTCCCTATATATTGTTTTAAATATGCTGGTAACAGATTTTTATTCGGCCTAATTAATGCTAGGCTAACATAATATGCTAAAGGCTCGTTTGTTGTAACAACGGTTGCAGTCCCTATATCACCAATTCGTGTCATAAAGACATCATCTTTTTGAGGCTTTATTTTAAATTTATTAAATGCATCAACAGAAATATATTTTTTTGTCTCTGTTAAGGAATTTATATTTTCAACACTTACAAACTTTATTCCACTTTCAGTATATTCTGGCGTTGTATGTGTCCCATCATAAATTTTTGCCACTTCTCCGAGAGGTTTATATTCTACGCCATTTGGACATAATGTTTGTATAAGTTGTTCTAGTTTACTCATTGTATAGCTCCAAAAGGTTTTGTTTTATTTTTAAAACATGCAAATAGTCGACAAAGTGTCCAATTCAATTGGTCACGCAGTGCGTAGCTTTTTTGAAAAATCAAATAAAAATAGCGCATATATCTCAAGCTTCCTAATGCTGTTCTTCACAGTTTTTCATATCAGTTAAAAACCTATCAAAATCATTCTTAAACAATCTATCCTGCATTATTCTATATTTTTCAAATTCAGATTCTGCATGATTTTTTGCTATCTCTGCCGATATTTTTCCGGCATGGTTTAATATCTCGTATTTTGAGAGCTTTAAAATTCCATCAAATTGGTCTGCCCAGTCTTCCATGGTCATCGGTATTCTACGCTCAGCTTGCAATTCTGCTAAGTCTAAGTAAGCGGTAACAATTCTACTCATAGCCCGTAATTCATCTTCAGTTAGATAGTTTTTTGCAATTGTTACATCGAACTTTTGTATTTTTCCCTTCGGTGAATCTTTCCACGTTGTAAGTCCCATATGTTCTTTATTTGAGTCAGCCCGATTATATACAACTTCTGCAGCTGTTTGTCCGTGAATTGCCCAGTGTAATTTGTTTTGAACTTTAGCAAAAAATATTTTGGTTGTGCTTGCGGTGCTATCATAATCCATACTTGTAACGTAAATGTCAGTTATTTTTTGATAGAATTTTCGCTCAGAGATTCGTATTTCTCTAATTCGTTGTAATTGCTCTTCAAAGTACTCATCTATTAAAATTGAGCCCCCATTTTTTATACGCTCATCATCCATTACATAGGCTTTGATAGTATATTCTTCAATAATATTATTTGCCCATTTTCTAAACTGTACTGCTCGTGGTGAATCAACCTTATTACCTACTGCAATAATTGCTTTTAGATTATAATGTTTTGTATTATAAGTTTTGTTATCTAGTGCAGTTATTCGAAAATTTCGAATAACTGAATCTTCTTCAAGTTCACTATCTTGAAAGATTTTTTTTAGGTGATAATTTATGGTATTTGTACCAACTTTATATAATTCTCCCATCATTTTTTGGGTAAGCCAGATATTCTCGTCAGCATAGATGGCTTCTACACCTCCATCGCCTGTAGCTGCTATAAAAGTTAAATATTCTGCAGCAGATGAACGTAAAAGGCTATGATTTTTTTTCGTTGACTTATTCATGTTTTACCCTCTCAAACTTTCGTCTGCATATTGGCTAGGTAGATTTATTTCTGCAATTATTTTATCAATTTCGCGTCGTAAAACTTCTTCTTTGGCAACAATTTCTTCTATCTGCTTGTTTAATTCAACAATATTAATTACTTCGCGTGTATCTTCTTGTTCAACATAACTCGAAACAGAAAGATTAAAGTCTTGTGCTTCAATTTCGTCATAAGTTGCAAGATGGCATTTATGGGCTAGATTTTTCCGTTCGGTAAAAAGGTTTACAATGGTATCAATATGATTATCTGCAAGTTTATTGTTGTTGGTAACCTTTTTGCATTCGCTTGAAGCATCAATAAACAAAATGGAAGAGTCTTTTTTTGATTTTTTTAAAACCATGATACAAGTTGCAATACTTGTTCCATAAAAAAGGTTATCGGGTAATTGGATAATACAGTCAATATAGTTTACAAGGTACTTTCTAATTTTTTGCTCAGCTCCCCCACGGTACATTACACCCGGGAAACAGACGATACTTGCAACACCATCAGTTGCAAGCCATGAAAGGCTATGCATAATAAAAGCAAGGTCAGCCTTAGATTTTGGCGCTAACACGCCTGCAGGGGCAAAGCGCGAATCGTTAATTAAAAGCGGATTATCACTTCCATCCCATTTTGTAGAATAAGGCGGATTAGACACAATGGCCTCAAAAGGCTCATCATCTAAGTGGGCAGGATGCGTTAGAGTATCTTCGTGGGCAATACTAAACTTATCGTAATCGATATCATGCAAAAACATATTTATTCTGCAAAGGTTGTACGTAGTAATGTTGATTTCTTGTCCAAAAAAACCGGTACGCACATTTTCTTTGCCTAAAATTTGGGCAAACTTTAATAAAAGAGAGCCACTTCCACATGCAGGATCATACACCTTATTTACTTCGGTTTTTCCAACAAGGGTAAGGCGGGTTAAAAGCTCCGAAACTTCTTGTGGAGTAAAATATTCACCGCCACTTTTTCCGGCGTTTGATGCGTACATTCCCATTAAATATTCATAAGCGTCACCAAATGCATCAATTGAATTGTCTTGAAAGTTACCTAAATTCATTTGAGCAACGCCGTTTAAAAGCTTTACTAATCGCTCATTACGCTTTGGAACACTTGCCCCAAGCTTGTTACTGTTTACGTCTATATCGTCAAAGAGGCCCTTAAAATTAGCTTCACTCTCTGTACCCTGTGCAGAATTTTCTATGTGCTTAAAAATGCTCTCTAGTGTTTCGTTAAGATTTTCTTTGTATTCATCATCACTAGTAGCCCTTTTTTGCACATTGCAAAAAAGCTCACTCGGCAAAATAAAAAATCCCTTTGTTTTAACCAAGTCGTCTCGTGCACCTTCCGCATCAGAGTCACTTAAATGTGCATAGTCAAAGTTGGCAACCCCTGCTTCTTTTTCGCCCTTATTTATATAATTTGTTAAGTTTTCGCAAATGTATCGATAAAAAATAAAACCAAGAACATATTGCTTAAAATCCCACCCGTCAACCGTTCCCCGAAGGTCATTCGCAATACCCCAAATAGTACGGTACAATTCTGTTCTTTCTTGCTCTCTTTTATTATCCGCCATGCCAACTCCTCTAAAGATTAGTATAGCATAAAATTAAGGAATTTGTAAGG
>CAYJLQ010000134.1:0-4404 GCA_964370725.1 uncultured Treponemataceae bacterium | reverse complement strand
CAGTACTTGGTTCATTAGAGCGCTTTATTGGTATTCTATTAGAAAACTACGGTGGAGCATTACCAGCTTGGCTACAATATCAGCAAATATCTGTTATTCCCGTTTCACCTGAATCTGAAGAATATGCAAAGAGTGTAAACGAAGCTCTTAAAAAGAAAGGCTTTAGAACAGAAGTAAACTTGAGTAATGACAGAATGAACGGAAAAATTAAAACAGCTCAGCTTAAAAAAATTCCGTACATGCTTGTAGTAGGTGAAAAAGAAGCTAGCGAAAACAAGGTTGCTGTACGTTTTAGAGACGGAAGAGGGCAAGAAGTTATGCTTTTGGATGATTTTATTGCGTATATAACTGAAAAAGTAGATACTTGTTTTGCAGGAATCTGACGTAAAAAATGCCCACCTTGGCATTTTTTACTTACCGAGTTTTGCGATTCCGCAGTCAAGGGATTAGCGCAAAACTCGCTGATTTTTTAGTTTGGCACCTTCCATGGTGCTCTTTATCATCCTGTTTTAAAACTGTTGCATTTGCTATTGAAGACTTTTTTGGTAAGTTTAGACATTTTTGTACATCAAGAAGTCTTCGTGGTAGACGATTCTGATTTTTAGAATTGAAACAGTTTACATTGTTAATTATTAATTATGCATTATTAATTAATTCCGAGTCTTATCCCAATGCTAGCGATGCCATTATGAAGGCCGAGATCTTTTCCAAGGGAGCCGACTGGTAAGTATGCTTTTGCGCCGATACCAACAGTTATTCCTTGGTCAAATAGGCGATCCCATGAAATATGTACGCTTGGGTAAAAGAATTCCCCACCTTTATATAATAGCGAATTCATAGTGTCAATTTCATCTTGTACTGTATCTGGAACATCGTTTGCTAAAAATGCAAATCTAAATAGTAGTGAAACACCAGCACCCACTCTAAATATTGTGTTTTGTGTTCGTAAGTCCCATGTTGCAGGAATATCGAGCATTATTGATGGCACATAGGCGCTTCTGTGTTCTATTTCTGCTGGAAGCACCTTATCTCCATCCAGTAGATAATAATTTGCAAAAAAAGTTGCGTGAGGTGTTATAGAAAGCTGTTGTAACATTCTAATGTTTGCTCCAGCACCTAATGAAAATACTATTGGCGATGGGGCGCTATTTTCTTGTGTGTTTAGCATACCTAGTGGACCAAATGTAAACACAAGGTCTGTATCCCACATTTTATAATCTTGTGAAAAAAGTCCACATGATAGAAGTATGAGAACAACGATTATAAGATATTTTTTTAATATTTTTTTCATGTTACGCTCCATTGTTGGTATTAGCATATAAAACTTGTTCCATATCTACTGCTAAGAATCCTGTACGTGCTGTTTCAAAAAACGATGTTTCTTCCCATGAAACTATAAGTGTTGAGCCTGATAAAGACATAGGTCCATATACAAAGCCTGGCCCTAAATCTGGTAGTTTAAAAGCCTTTGTTTGTCCATTGTTTAAAACACCTCTTGATGGAAGGGCTCCTGCAAAGCATATTGTTCCATCTTCAAAGATAGCTAATGAACAATGGTCTAATCCTAATGAGTATCCTTGAATTTGTTTTGCACTATTTGTTACATGTTCATATTGTACTGTAGATGGGAAATTTTCTTCAGTATGATTTAAATAGTATGAAACATGGCTTGGAACAGGTTCTAATAAATTTTGGATTTTTCTTGGCAAATTATTTGCAGATTTTGGGCGTGTAAGAGTTCTGTATTCATCAATTGATTTATCTTCCTCTTCATGTATTTGAACCTCGTTATCGATTTTAAATGAAAGTGCATAAAAGTCTGTTCGTCCAGTATTGCTTGTTTTTAATAATATGCTCCAAACATTATTTTCAAGGTGTACTTCGCGTATTTCGGCTTCTAAAAAATTGGGCATGCCATCTAAAGTTACTTTTGATGAAAGGTCTTCTTTTGTGAGTAATGGTGAATACTTATAATCTTCAATATCGAATCCTACTAAAAAAGGATTTTGTAGTGATGATTCTCTTTCTTCTTGGTTTTCAAAAATTGAATTTGTAAAAAAGCTTATAACTGGTTTTTTTTCTATATAAAAAATATCTGCTGCACTCGACTGAGAAAATAGTTCAGTATCTTTTATTAATTTTGTTTCACTTGCAATTCCTTTTTCTTGAATTCCAAATGTTTGGGGAGACTCAATAATTCCAAGCTTGTTTACTGAAAAATATGCTTTATCATTTATAAATGCACTAGAGGTAATTCGAATTGCATTTGTCCATGGCATAGATTCTTTTTGAGGCGCATTTCTTGGAATATCAGTTTCCTTAAATCCGTCTTCTGTAAAATAAAACCATCTATGAGTTGAAACTGCCGATGAATTACTGCTTTCTAATAGCTTTGAATAAGAATCTTGAGAAGATGTAGGTGTCTTTTCTGTACACGAAAAAAAGAGTGTTGATACGATAAAAGCGATTAATGGGATATATGCAAGAGTAAAAATTTTTGTTTTCATTATATATAGTTTATCGTGCTTATAGACTAATTGCAAGAGTCTTTTTTCATTTTTCTTTAATACTATATACATTAAAACTTCTGTCGGCTATATTTTCTAATATTAAATCTTGATTTAGTATCCAGGGGTCCTCATATTTTTCTATGTAGGTACAAAGTCTAGACCAATTAAAGTGAGATAGATATTCATGAGTGCTGATATTATCCTTATAGCTTCCTCTAAGCAGGCGATACAAAATCCATGCAGCAAACCCTGTGTGATTCCCTATTGATGTTGAAATTGGGTAGATGCACCCTCTTGGTTTCGAATCGGTATCTGATGTATAAATAAGAATTGGTGTGAGTCGATTCTTCTGTAATGATAGCGTCACTTCTTTTGCATTGTTTTCATTTAGTGCAATTGATTGTGTTATAAAGTTTTCATCTATGTATATAAGATTTTGATTTGAAGTGCCATTTACATTTGTAAGTTTTACAGAAACGTTTTTATTAAACAAGTCAAAAAAAGAATTGTTACACGAAGACACTAAAATTATTGCAGTTAAAATAATTGCTGTTTTTTTCACGTACTACCTCCGCCCTTGTGGCTATAAGTTTTAGGTAGTTTAGATAAACATAAGCTTACAGGCAAATTATATAAACTACCTGTATATATTCTAGCGTTCTATGTGTAAAATTTACGAGATTTTAGAAAAAAATTATGCCTTTTTTTTGGAATACAAAAAGCTTACAATTCCCATTGTAAGGATTATTACATAGCCAATAATGCTATTACTTGTAGGGACTTCTGCATAGAGGAAAAATCCATATACTGCGGCAAAAAGCACTTGTGAATAATCGTATACCGATATTCTTTTTGCAGGTGCGTAGATATATGCATTTGTTACCGCGAATTGTCCTACTGTTGCAAAGATACCTGCTCCAATTAATAAGAATGTTTGTGAAACACTCATTGGATAATGATTTCCAAAAAACACTGGGGCTACAACTATTGTAGAAAAGGCGGAAAAGAAAAATACAATGCTTGTTGCATCTTGTCCCCGTTCTCCAAGTTTTCTTACTATTGTGTATGCGCACCCAGCTGCAAAAGCGCCTAGTACCGCAATAAGAGCCGGGAAACTTGGAGATATTGCTGTAAGGTCGGGGTTTACAATAAAAATGCTTCCAATAAAGGCAATAATAACAGTTACAACGCGAAATGGACTAACTTTTTCTTTTAGAATTATAAAGGACATAATAATGGCAAAAAAAGGAGCTAGCTTTCCAAGCATGGATACATCTGAAAGAATAAGATTATCAATTGCATAAAAATTACAAACTACTCCAATGGTTCCACAAGTACTTCTTAATAAAAGTAGGGGAATATTTTCTTTTTTTATTGATAGTTTTGTTTTAGATTTAAAAAGAAGTAATGTACTAATTATAAGAGGGATGCTGTTTCTAAAAAAAGTTTTTTGTATAAAAGGAATATCGCCTGCAAGTTTTACTAAGGTATTCATAGAAGCAAAAGAAAAAGCAGCAAGAATAATGAGAAGAATGCCTTTTGTTGTATTGGAAAGTTTCATAGACTGCCTTTTTTATTGTTGATATGCTAAGTATAGCAAATAACAATAAAAAAGGCAAACTAGTCTATTATTTTTTGCTTAGTGTTTCTTGTAATGCTACACCAAGGCCTGCAAGGTTTTGTATGTCTGATGGTATAATAATTTTTGTTGCTTGTCCATCGGCCATTTTTTGTAAGGCTTCAAGGCTTTTAATTTTTATAACCGCATCATCAACGCCAGCTGTTTTTAGCATAGCTAAACCTTCTGCAGTTGCTTTTTGTACTTCTAAAATTGCTTGTGCTTCACCTTCTGCTTTTTGAATGGCTGCTTCTTTTTGAGCTTCTGCTTCCAAAA
>CAYJLQ010000133.1:0-4407 GCA_964370725.1 uncultured Treponemataceae bacterium | reverse complement strand
TTTGAATGGCTTTTTGTTTATTGTACTAGAAAACTTGTTACTTCGTTGTCTTGTGCTGTTAAAGTAAGTGTTGTTCCTTGTGGCACTGCATACGGTATTGTAAGTTCTCGTCCAGTATGGTAAAAGCTTACTATTGAGTAATCATCACCTTCTGGAGGACTTGCGACAAGGTCTAGCTTAAGAGCATAAGGATATTGAGGAAGTGTTTCTTGTATCATTCCATAGACAATGCCATCTACAGGTGCTGTTGGCATTGCAATAATAGTTTCAACACGTGTATAAATAGGGACTGTTTCTACACCTACGGGCCATACTTGAGAAACAATTGTTCCTGGTTCTTGACCTTCTGCAAGTGTTTGCGCTGTAAACATAAATATTATTTTGTTTCTATTCATTTGTAATAGGGTATCATTGAGAGACATTCCCGTAATATTAGGGATTCTAGATTGGTCATCTGCCTTTCCTGATGATACAACAAGGGACAAAGTAATAGGCCTTGCAAGGTTTGTATTAGGTTCTGGATTTTGTTCCAATATTGTTCCTGGTTCTGATTCATCTGGTTGGTACATAAGCACATCTGGGATTCTAATCATTGGTGAACTAGATGCTGCAAAAAGAGTTTGTAGCTGCGCTCGTAAGTCTTCAACCTGCATACCTACATAATCGCCAACTCTATCAAGAATTGCCCCTTGGCTAACTACTAAATTTATTCTTCTTCCTGCTTTAGCAATTGATCCGCCGGACGGAGATTGTTCTAATACAAGGCCTTTTTCTTCGTTTGTATCAGAGTAACGCAATTGGATTTTTGGATACAATTCTTTAACTTGCATTTCTTGTAATGCTTCTGTTAATTCTTTTCCTGTTACATCAGGTACAAGTACTTGCTCTGGACTTTTTACTGTCAAGAAAAAAATTGCGAGTGCTGAAAGCCCTGTAAGAACTACAAATACTATCATAGCCTTTAATAAAAACTTCCAATTTGTTTCAAAAAGGATGTTAAGCTTTTCTAAATCAACTCTATAATCTCTTTTAAGAAGGTTTTTTAAAAATTTCATATATACCTCTGTTTTTTATTATGCCTTTTTTTACGGATTAGTGCAACACTGTCCTTCTAAATTTTTAGTTCCGTTAATAAAATCCTTCCAATTCATAGCTTTTTTGCCTTGTTTTTGAAGGTTTTGAACAGCTAATACACCTTTTCCAGTTTGTATCAGTATCCCTTGGGCTTTATTAATACCAATTATTTCTCCTGGTTTAAATGATCCCTCATTTACAGGTCCATCAAAAATACTGGCTTCATGGATGGTAAGAATAAAATCTTGCAACTTTGTAAAAGCAGTTGGCCAAGAATAAAGAGCTCTAATCTTTGCATGTATTGACTTAGCACCTTCATTCCAGTTAATTATACCATCTTCTTTTTTGAAAACAGTACAGTATGAGGCTTTTTCCTCGTCTTGCACAACTGGTTTTTCTGTCTTGCTTTCAATTTGGGTTAGCACCTCTAAAATCATTTCAGACCCAAAGCCTGTTAAATAATTTAAGACTTCAACTGAGTTTTCATCTCCGTTTAGAGGAACTTTCTTTTGTAAAAGAATATCGCCTTTATCCATTTCTGCTGCTAAACGCTGAACGGTACTCCCTGTTTCTGTATCTCCTGCAAGTATCGCTGAAGGAACAGGTGAAGCTCCTCGGTATTTTGGTAAAAGGGATGTGTGTAAATTTATGCCACCTTTTGGAAACAAGGCCATAAACTTAGGACCAAAAATTTTTCCATACGCAAAGCAAACAAGAAGATCTGGTTGATATTTTTCTATTTGCTCACGAACCTCTAAGTTGAGCTTTTCTGGTTCTAAAAGTGGAATATTTGCTTCTACGGCTATTTGAGCAACAGGAGTTTGTTCAAGCGTTTTATGACGCCCTTTTGCACTTGGTGGATTTGTTAAAACACAAACGATATCTACTTTTTTTGAAACTACTAATTCTGAGAGGACTGTTGCAGATATGTCAGGACTTCCTGCATAAACGATTTTAAGCATTATGTCTCATTTCCTGTTTGTTTAGTTTTTTTTGCAGCAAGTTTTTTTGCAAGTTTTGCTTGCTTTGCTTGTTTTTCAGCTTCTTTTTTTAATCGGCGTTCTTGTTTTTTAGCAAATTCTTCTATAATTTTATCTCTAAAATCTGGATCTGCTCTGTCAATAAAAAGAACTCCTTCTAGATGATCATATTCATGCTGAATAGCCCGTGCTAAAAGACCGTCTGCTTCAATTGTAAACGCTTTTCCGTTTTCATCTAATGCTTGTACAGAGATTTTTACAGGTCTTTCAATTTCTTTATATATACCTGGTACTGAAAGGCAGCCTTCTTCATAGAGAGATGTTTCTTGTGATGTTGAAACTATTTGAGGGTTAATAAAAACACGGCGAACTTCATCATCTAGTTCAATAACAAAAAGGCGTAAATTTTTTCCAACCTGTGGTCCTGCAAGCCCTATACCGTTTTCATCGTACATTGTTTCAAACATTGTTTCAATGAGATTTTTTATTTCGTCATCAATTGTTTGTACGTCAACAGCCTTTTGTCTGAGAACTTCTTCACCTAATTTAAATACTTTCATATATCTATAATATATAAATTTTGGCAAATTTACAAGGGGTATAAAAAAAGCTGTGCAAATGCACAGCTTTGATGTTACTTAAATAAGTATTTTATCTCTTTTGTGTAAAAATCGCCAAGTTTGTGACGCATTACATCTTGTTTTGCTGATAGCTCTTTTCCAACTTCAAAAGGTTTTGGAAGAAGGGCAAAGCGATAAATTCTTTCAAAAAGTCTAAATCCATTTTTACTATTTATAAGGCTTAAGATCTCGTTTTCAAAAAGAGTGTGTATTTCTTTGCTTTCCATTAAATCTTCATACTTTGTAAAAACAATATTGTTTGCCTCTGCATAAGATTTTAGCTCTGCTTCTTCTGGGATTATTAATGCGCCAAGGTGTCTTTCATCTTGTCCCATTACAACTACTTGCGAAATATAAGGAGATAACTTCATTTTTTGTTCAATTGGAACAGGCTCAATGTTTTCACCACCACGTAAAACAATGGTATCTTTAATGCGTCCTCTAATGCTTACTTCTCCATCAATTGTTTTTAAACCGAGGTCTCCAGAATTAAACCACCCGTCTTTGTCAATTACAGCTTCTGTTAAGTCTGGACGTTTGTAGTAGCCCTTCATAACGATGCCACCTCGAATATGGACAACTCCTTTTTCGCCAGCTGGAAGTTCTTTTCCGTCTTCACCGACTATTTTAACTTCTACCCCTTTTAAAGGTTTCCCAATGGTTCCAAAAATAGGCTTTCTAAGAGGGCGAACACTTACTACAGGAGATGTTTCTGTTAATCCATAGCCTTCAACAAGGTTAATACCAACTGTCCAAAAAAAGTTGTCTACTGCTGGTGGAAGAGCTCCTCCTCCAGAAACAGCCCCTCTAAAGCCTGTACCAAGCTTTGCGCGAACTTTTTTGAAAATAATAACATTTCCAAGAGCTTTTAGTGGACAAAGTACAAGCCATGGAAGCCCCATAATGAGCCAATCTAAAAAGGCATTGTTTTTCTTAAAGCGAGCTTGCTTATTAAAAAGCTTTCTATCCATTATTGAATGTGCATTTCCAACGGCAACAAAAAATTTGTACAAGGCAAGCACAACTCCACCTGTCTTTCTCATTGATCTATCAACACCTTCAAAAACAGCTTCAAAAATCCTCGGAACTGCAGGCATGAGCTGAGGGTTCATAGTTTGAAGGTCTGGCAACATAATGCTCCCAACTGGCTTAGAGTAACAAATGCTTCCACCTTGTAATAAAATTACATATTCACAAGAGCGTTCAAAAGAGTGCCATACAGGAAGAACACACAATGCTTTGTCCCCAGGATTTAGGTATATTCTTTCTGGCAAATCTGTAAATTGGGAAAGGAAGTTTTCATGTGTTAACATAACTCCTTTAGGCTCACCTGTTGTTCCTGATGTAAAAATAATACACGCAATTTCGTCTTTTGCTCCAGACTCAAGCTCTGTTTCTACTTTATTTGGGTTTGCTATTCTATATCCTGCGCCATCTTTTTTAAGGTCTGAAAAGTGTGTTACTTTTATTTTTTGAGTTTTTGCTTCTTTAACAGTTTCATCACTAACTTTTTCAAATGAAATAAGTTTGGTTACAGAAAATTTTTCTTTTGAATTTTCGAGTAAAACTTTAGCATCAAATAATTTTTTGATTTCAAGAATTTTTTTTATTTGTGTTTCGTTTTCAACAATTACGATATCGCATTCTGTTGTGTTTAAAATATATGATAAGTCTTGCAGTGTAGCATCACAACCTCTTGGAACATCTCCTGCCCCAATAGACATAATACCAAA
>CAYJLQ010000132.1:0-4428 GCA_964370725.1 uncultured Treponemataceae bacterium | reverse complement strand
TAATAAAAACAAGCTGTCTAACAACCGAAACACATAAACTTAATACTCCGTTACCAAGTGCTTGGAAAACGCCTGAAAATGTTATCCCAAATCCTGCAAGTAAAAACATTAATGACATAATTCTAAGAGCCGGGATACCAATTTGCACCATAACATCTGATGCATTAAATAATGAAAGTAATTGCGTTGGAAATAATATAAATACTAATGTTGCTGCAACGGTAAAAAGAAAAGCATATATAGTACTTACCTTAATTGTTTTTAATACTCTAGTTTGGTGTTTCGCACCAATATTATAAGCTATTATTGGAACTAATCCATTATTTAAGCCAAGAACAGGCATTATTGCAATGCTATTTAACTTAAAAAATATACCAAAAATTGCAATTGCGGTTGAACTAAAAGCTGCCAGAATGGTGTTCATAGCATATACCATAATAGAACCAATTGATGCCATTACTATAGAGGGAATCCCCACTTTATAGATATTTTTAATAATTTGAACATCAGGAGAAAATCCCTTAAATGATAACTGAATCTCTTTGTTAACTTTAATATTAAAATAAATACCCACACACATTGAACCTACTTGCCCTAATATTGTTGCAAGAGCAGCCCCTGCTGTTTCCATTCTAGGAAAACCAAATAGCCCAAAAATAAAAATGGGATCAAGTATAACATTTATGAGAACCCCAGACATTTGGATAATCATTCCATAAATACTTTTTCCTGTTGCTTGTAAAAGCCTATTAAATGTTACAACAAAGAAAAGTCCAAATGATCCATGTACTACAATCCTAGTGTATGTAATTGCATGTTCAAGTATTAGTGCATCGCTGGTTTGAGTTTTATAGTATTGAGAAATAAATAAAAATCCTAAAATTGTAAATAGAATATATGAACACAATGCTAAGAAAATACCATTTGCAGCAGTTTTGTTTACCGCCCCAAAGTCTTTTTGGCCTAGCTTTAATGACAACAATGCATTTATACCAACACCAGTACCAGTAACTGTCGCAACCATAAGGTTTTGGATTGGAAAAGCTAGCGAAACTGCAGTAAGGGCATGCTCGCCAACCTTTGAAACAAAGATTGAGTCTACAATATTGTACAATGCTTGCGTTATCATAGAGAGCATCAAGGGTAATGCCATAGTTATAATGAGTCTTGGTATGGGCATAATTCCCATTTTGTTTTCGCTTTGTGTTTTTTCCATTTGACCATATTAGTGGAATAAAAATTTAAAGTCAATTGAAGGGCACAATTCATCTCCCCGAATAGAGACTAAACAATTGCAAAAGCAATAATAGAGTTCTTTTAGATGCTTGTGTTTCTTTCAAAAATGCATTATCATTATTAATATGAAAAGACTTTTTATTGTAGCAGTAATTATAAGTCTCATTGTTTTCTCTATCCTTGTCGCCGAAGGTACAAAAGACACACACGACACAGAAAATATTATAACAAGAATAGCAGAGAGTTTTATTGATACTGAAAATGACCTTGTTAAAGCTTCTGAGCTTCGTTCGAGACCTGATATTATTTTAGATTCATATAGAAGAGCCTACCCAGATATTATTAAACAAGTTATAAAAAAAGACAGTGACTGGGCTGTTGAACTTCACGATGGGAGTATTTTTTACTGGGCAAATGGCAGAATGCTTAGTGCAGAAAAAAAAGATAATTGGGAAGAGTATCGCTCATATCAAGTCTATGCGTATACAGGAAAACCCAGAGACCCTAGTGGGTATACAAGTGAAGATGTAGAGAGGCTACGAGATGGAACAGGAAGCGATGTTCGAGGCGTGCCGCAACCTCCACAAGATATTGATTTTTTACATGCTTTGGTTGGTGTAGGAGATAGAGCTCAGACGGAAGCAAGTATTGTTAAAACGAGTCTTTTTGGAAAAAATGTAAATGCAAATAAAGAAGCTTCAAAAAAGTTTCCAATTATTACTGAAGAGGTAGAACAATTAGCTAAAACTGATTCCGAAGTAAAAGAATTTTTAGATACATTGTCTGAGGTAAGTGGCTATAGTTGGCGCTTTGTTGCAGGTACAAACAGGCTTAGCAACCATAGCTATGGACTTGCCATAGATATTTTGCCACGAGGGTGGGGAAACAAAATGATGTACTGGGCATGGGTTAGAGATTTTAACGATGACTGGATGCTTGTGCCACAAGAAGACTTATGGGCCCCACC
Organism: uncultured Treponemataceae bacterium; assembly: GCA_964370725.1. Classification (GTDB taxonomy): domain Bacteria; phylum Spirochaetota; class Spirochaetia; order Treponematales; family Treponemataceae; genus CAYJFX01. Next base: position 2,225 of record CAYJLQ010000132.1, on the reverse strand, counting down.
AGAAAAGGTTATAAAGGTGCTTGAAAAACATGGCTTTATATGGGGCGGAACATGGCCAATTTATGATACAATGCACTTTGAATATAAGCCAGAACTAATTGAAATTAATAAGCGCGTTATTTTTGAATAGATACAAAAAAACACATTCAACCGAATGTGTTTTTTATGCATAAAAGGAACTATTTTGACATTGCATCTTGCAAAGCTGTAATAATCCCAGTAGAAGTGCCTGTAGCACCAGAAATAACATCAAGGTTATCAACATTTCCCATTTCTACAGCCTGCTCTAAAATTGCTTGTGCTGTTGGAAGTGAAAAGTCAGAGTCTGAAATAGTTAAAAGCTCTGCACTTGTGAGTTTTTCGCCCTCAGTAGTAATAATAACACTTAGAGGCCCTTTATAACCTTCACCATATCCAATAATGGAAGTTTCATCGGTGTTTGCGGCGATGTATGCTTGTTGTAAGGCAGAAATAAGTGCTTTAGAAGTTGCTGTTGCACCTGCAACTACATCAATACCATTAGCATTTCCACTTGCAATTGCTTTTGAAAAAATAGGTTCAGCACTTTGCTCAATAAATTCGCCTGCAGTAGAAGTTGCAACCTTTGCAGAAGTAATTAAACCATCAGTAATAGAAACTTCAAGCGTTAAAGGTCCCATATACCCATCAACAGTAATCATATTAGCGTTACCAGATGTATTACCGCTAACTACTACAATCCCTATTACTAATGAAATAGCTATAACCAAATATACAATAGCCATTGTTTTAGAAAATTTTTTTTCGCTCATAAAAAGCCTCCGAAAAAGATATATTTAATTGTACCACATAAAGTACGTGTATTTCTGTGCTTTAGTCACACTATTGCTAGTTATTTAATACCGTAATTTCAACACGGCGGTTCTTTGCCTTATTAGCATCTGTATCGTTAGGAGCAACAGGATCATCGGCCCCCATTCCTTTTGTGCGTACTTGGTTACTGCTTCTAACTCCAAGTTCTATAAGAAACTCTGCAACAGATTCAGCTCTATCTTCTGATAATTCTTGGCGCCCTCGAGCAGTTCCTGCAAGAGCTGTATGTCCTGTAACCAAAATAGCATTGTTTGGTAGTGTTTTAAGAATGTCAGCAATTTTTCGTAGCTTTTCTATTGCACTATCTTGCAAAACAGCAGATTCAGCTTCAAATTGTATATTTTCTAAGCTAATGGTGATACCTTCTGGAGCAAGATGTGCGCTAACATTATCTAAGGCAAGATCGTCAATTTTAGATATTACATTATCAAGGGTCTCATCTTTTGGACGATCCTTAAAATTTATCACTTCTGCATGGGCATCACCAGTGAAGGTAATTACATGTCCAAAGCTAGTTTCTATAACAATGTGATAATCCTCTTTGTAGTGGTCTAAATATCCCTTCTCCGTATCCCAATACAATGTTTGGTTCGAGTTCATTATTGTTAATATAGGTAAATTTTGACCATCAGGCACTGGGAAAGGGGATTCATAGATTAGGTCATATGAAACGGTAAATACATGAAATTCCTTACCTGTAATAGTTTCTATCCCTCTGTACATATAATCTGCAATAAATGGTATTCTAAAAGGCTCTTCAATACCAAAGTTTTGCCTAAAGTCGTGAACTTCTTCTCCCTGTGCAGTCCAAGCATCTCCAGGTTGTAAATCTCTATCAGGAAAAATTGGGACATTTCTAATAACAGGCATATATGCCTTTTCATCTAAAATATATTCACCATGTTTATCACGTGAAAGAGAGCTAAAATAATCTTGGCTTGAAACATGCTCAGATCCATCGTGAACAAATGTAGCAACTTCGGTTGTCTTGTAGGTGGTATCAAGCCTCCCACTTCCATCAGCTTGTGCTTCAATTTCTTCAACATGAATTCTGTTAGTAATTAGTGCATCGTGACTTTTTATGTCATTAACAAAAACTTCTTGCTCAACAATTGAAATAATGTCGTATGAATGTCCAGTTGTATATTTAAACTCAAATTTAATAGCATGTAGATACGATTCGCAAACTAAGGTTAAAAAAATTGCAATAAAAATTCCAAAACGTAGGTTTTTCATAATTGAATAACTCCTAAAAAAATGATATATTTCCAATATGATTATCGACAATAAATACACTACTGTTTACACTCCAATGTACAGCTTAATGGATGCAAAGGCAAGAATAGCTAGCTTTCCATTAATGAACTTAACAC
>CAYJLQ010000131.1:0-4433 GCA_964370725.1 uncultured Treponemataceae bacterium | reverse complement strand
AAGTTTCTGTGCATTATTCTTTGTTTGTTTTTTGTTTCATGTGCATCAGTCCCAAGTACAATAGGGAGTGAAATAAACATAGAAATGCAAAATCTTAGTGAAAATCCTCCAAGGCAAAATCCTTTAAAGCTTACTTTTGCAGGCGACATAATGGCTCATGATGTAAATTATAACATGAAAGATTATTCACTTATTTATGATGATGTTAGAGAGCTTTTACATTCTGATGATGTAAGTTTTGCAAACTTTGAAGTTCCTGTAAATGATGATTTACCAAATGAGTCTTATCCAACTTTTAATGTACATTCCAATTATGCTATGGCAGCAATTGAAGGCGGATTTGACGTTTTTTCGCTAGCTAATAATCATACAAATGATCAAGGATTACAGGGGATACGAAGTACAAGAGATTTTTTTCAAGGGATGCGCACTAGGGGTGTGTATAGCGCTGGAATAAAGACAAGTGAAGATTTAAGTTATGATATAATAGAAACGCAAGGTTGGACAGTCCTTTTTGCTGCAATTACAGAAATTGTAAACATCTATGATCATTTAGATACCTTTGATATGTATTCATTTACTGAGAAACGTAAGGCAGATTTACTGAACGACATAAAAATGCTTCAAGAAGATAATCCTCATGATATTTTTGTTTTAAGTGTTCATGTTGCAGACCCTGAGTATGATACTCAGGTAGCAGAATATAGGCAAAAATGGTTTTATGAACTTTTAGATGCGGGTGTTGATATAGTATGGGGAAATCATCCGCACGTTACAAAAGAATGGGAATTAATAAAAAGCTCTTTAGGCGATAAGCTTATTATGTACTCAATAGGGAATACTATTTCAGGTCAAAATTATTATCCTGCCTATGATGATCCTCTTCATAGGTATGAGGACACAGGTACAAGTATTTTTTTACATGTTGATGTTCAAAATAAAAAAGCAGGTTCTACTTTTACACCAAGTACCATTGGCGATGTTACTCTTAATATGACTTTTACTAAAACAATTATTGCAACCCATAAAGATGAAAAAAATAATATGATTATAAAAAAATTAACAGATGAATTTATACATAGTCAAAATAAGCAAAATGCAGACTATTATAAGGTAAGGCTACAAGATATGGAAAATATTACAGGAAAAACAATATGGCAATAAATTATAAAGAATTACCCGTATACGCGCAAAAAAAGCTTATTTTAGACGCTTTAGAGCATAATCAGGCAGTAGTAGTACAAAGCCCTACGGGTTCAGGGAAAACTACACAAATACCAATTATTTTGCATGAAGCAGGATTTTCAAACACGGGAATGATTGCAGTGACTCAGCCTAGGCGTATTGCAGCTCTTTCTGTAAGCGAGTTTATTGCAAACCAACTTAACACTACTTTTCCTGGCCTTGTTGGCTATAAAATGCGCTTTGAGGATAAAACAGACCATACGACGAAAATTAAAATAATGACAGATGGAATACTTTTACAAGAAATGAAGCTTGACCCATGGCTTTCAAAGTATTCTGTTATTATGGTCGATGAAGCTCACGAGCGAAGTTTAAATATAGACTTTGTTCTAGGTTTATTAAAGAGAGTGCTTCAAGAGAGAAGCGATTTTAAGGTAATTGTTTCATCTGCTACTATGAATGCAGAAGTGTTCTCAGAATACTTTGGGAACTGTCCTATTGTAAATATCGATACCATTACCTATCCTGTAACAACTATTTATGATCCACTAAAAGGCAAAACAACAACGGCTAGCCTTTCTGCACAAGATGAACTTTTAGAAAAAATTGAAAACACAATTGAAAGAGTATTACAAAACAAAACTGAAGGTGATATTCTTTGCTTTTTACCAGGTGAAAAAATTATTAAAGATTGTATGCAGCGTCTTTACAAATCTAACTTTTCAAGAAGGTTACATCTTGTTCCCCTTTATGGACGATTATCAAAAGAGGATCAAGAAAGGGTTTTTGAAAAAGCTCCGTTTGGAAAAAAGAAAGTGGTGATTTCTACCAATATTGCTGAAACAAGTATTACCATACACGGAATAACAACAGTAATTGATTCTGGGCTTGCAAAGCTAAATTATTATAATCCACGCACCTTTACATCGAGCTTAAACGAAACTGAAGTTTCAAAAGCTTCTTGTAACCAACGTAAGGGAAGGGCGGGTAGAACCCAGCCGGGAACCTGTTATCGCTTATATCAAAGAAAAAACTTTGAAGCGAGAACCTTATACACTCTAGAAGAAATATACAGAACTGACCTTTGTGAAGTAGTTCTTAGAATGGCCGAGCTTGGAATAAGCGAGTTTGAAAAATTTGACTTTATAGCTCCTCCTGGTCAAGAAGGTATAATAGGCGGAATAGAAACACTTGAAATGCTTGGTGCTTTAAACAAAGATAGGACCTTAACGCAAATTGGTAAGTATATGATTGCCTTTCCTCTATCTCCAAGAGAAAGCCGTATCATTGTTGAATCAATTACACAGTACCCCGATGTTATGGATGAAGTGTTAACAGCTGTTGCCTTTTTATCTACAAACTCTCCTTTTATGCTTCCTCCTGGAGAGGAAATGAATGCTCGTCGTGCTCATCACACTTTCCGTGATATGTATGGAGACTTTGTAACATACATGAAAATTTTTAAGGCTTATACAGATGCAAAAGATAAGCCTAGTTTTTGTAAAAAAAATTATTTTGATGAGCGTATTCTATACGAAGTTAATAACATAAAAGAGCAGCTTTCTCAAATTGTAAGTAGTCTTGGGCTTCCAATAATTGGCGGGGGAAGTATGGAAGATTACTTAACCTGTGTTGCTAGTGGGATGGTTCAGTTTATTTGTGTGCGTGAAAAAAGGGAAGTGTACCGCAGTTTAACTGCTGAACACATTCAAATACATCCTGGATCAAGTATGTTTAAAGCAGACCCTTTATATATTGTTGCAGGGGAAATTGTTCGAACATCTCGTATGTTTGCAATGTCAGTTTCCCCTTTAACAAAGGCTATTCTTAGCCGTATTGATGATACTATCGAAAGTCGCCTTGTTTCGGGTGGAGGTAAAAAGGGTAAAAAAGCAGATAGACTTGTTAAAAATAATAAAGAAGAGAAAAAACTCACTGTTACTGAAAAACAAGATGTTAATACAATACTGCTGGGCGGAGTAGACTTTAAGATAAAAACTATAAAGGGTAAAAAATATGTAATGCTTCCGTTGGAAGTTTTGCAGACAGCCAACCTTTCAGAAGAAAAACCAGAGAGACTTATGCAGGCAGGAAAGCTTAGAACAAAGGTCTCTGTCGGTGAATATTCTTTATTGCAAGGTGAAAAACTTTCACTTGTTTTAACCTTAAGCTCGCAATTGGATCTTTATCCTATGAAAGAATCCGACTGGAAACGGCAGCTAAATGTTAGCTTTGTAGAGCAAGGTGATGTATTAATATCTTCACTCAAGTGGATTTTACGCACCGTTGTTGCAAAGAAAAAGAGTAAAGAGCTTGGCTTTATTGGACTATTTACCGATGGTCGTGGCAACTACTGGTATTCTGTTTCAAGAGGTTTTACAACCGCCCACAACGAAAGCTTATCAAGTTTAGAAAGTCTTATTGACGAATGCGCAGAAACAGCAACAGAAGAGCAAATAGAGATAATTAATAGCGTTTACAGGAAGTTGAGTAATTTGTATCAGTGAGATAATTACGAATTACGAATTCCTAATTCCAAATGCCGAATTATGAATGTGGCGAGATTTTGTATTTTTTGGCTGAAAAACTAGTACTTAGTAACTCGTAATTAGTAATTAAAAAGTTTACCCAAACATTGCACATACTTCTTTCACGGCTTCAATCAAGCTTTCCACTTCTTCTTTAGTGGTTTCTACGCCAAATGAAAAACGCACGGTGTTCGTTGCAACGTCCTTTCCTATGCCCATAGCTGCAAGCACGGGGCGGTTTACCTTTCGTGAAGAACAGGCAGAACCTGTTGAAATATAAAAGCCCTTTTGGCTCAATGAGCGTACCATTACTTCACCTGGAATCTTATCAAAACTTGCCTGTATAACCCACGAGGAGTAGTTTTGGCTCTCTTTTACGCGGTTTTCGGGAATTATTCCACAATTTTTAATTAGTGCCAATTTTGCAATAAAATCGCTCATAATAGCGCTTTGTTTTTCTATGTGGTGTGCTAACTTTTCTTTTTGTGCATATTCTTCTAAACAGCGCATCATTGCCCAAATACCAAAAAGGTTTTCGGTGCCACTTCTAAGGCCGCCTTCTTGTCCGCCACCACGCAAAAATGGCTCTTGTCTGTCTTTCATGTATAAAATACCAGAGCCCCTTGGCCCACAAAGCTTATGGGCGCTTATGGCAGCGGTATCAATGCCAGGGTGTGCCAAATTAAACGCTACCTTTCCAATGGCTTGAACGGCATCAAC
>CAYJLQ010000130.1:0-4452 GCA_964370725.1 uncultured Treponemataceae bacterium | reverse complement strand
AGGCAAGATGTGTTATGCATAAAATTTGCCTTCCGTTAGCTAAAAGTTTTAAATGTTTACCTACAGCTACTGACACTTCTCCACCAATACCAGTATCAATTTCATCAAATATAAGAGTTCCTGTAGTGTCTGATCTATCTAAAACTGTTTTTAGCGCAAGCATAACACGGGAAAGCTCTCCACCTGATGCAATTTTTGCCAAAGGTTTAGCTGGTGTTCCAGGGTTTGGTGAAATTAAAAACTCTATATCATCAATACCATAAGGCCCACATTTTTGTTCTTCTGATACAGCCTTTTTTTGTGCAATTTGAACAAAAAACTTGGTACCCTTCATTCCTAAATGAATTAAAATACCTTCAACAGCTTGTGACATTTTTTCTGATGCAATTTTTCTTTTTTCAGATATTTCTTTAGCTTTTGTATATACAACTCTTTCTAACTGCGCTATAGCATCTTGTAATTCTTTTCTATTTGTTTCGCCTAAAGAAAATTGTTCTAGTTGTTGCTTTGCCTTAGCTCCATAAGCTATAACTTCTGCTATTGAATCTTGTGTTGAGTTCGCATATTTTTTCTTTAGCTTAAAAATTAGTGCTAATCGTTCTTGTACTTCTTCTAATCTCGCAGGATCAAACACAAGTGATTCAGTGTAACTTCTCACTTCTTCTGCAATGTCAGAAAGTTCATAGAAAACACTTTCGGCCCTTGTTGCAAGATTTTCTAATGTTGAATCCATGTTTGATGCTGAAGAAAGGTTTAAAGATGCTTTTTTAATTGCAGAAAGCACATTTGAACCAGTCATTGAATCTGATTCCGTTAAAAGTGATGTAAAGCTTTCAATTTCTTGGTATAGACGCTCATATTGAGATAATCTGTTTTCTTCTTGTGAAAGATCTGCATCTTCACCTTCTTTTAGCTTTGCATCTTCAATTTCTTGAATTGCAAAAGTTAAAAGATCTATTTTTTCTGCTTTTCTGCTATCCGAAATATCAATGTCATTTAATAACTGTCTTTTTTCAACAAGTTGGGCATAAATTTGTGTAAAATCTTCAACCTCTTTTTCAATGCCAGCATAAGAGTCTAAAAATCGACGATGTTCTGCAATGCGCATAAGAGATTGGTGCTCATGTTGGCCATGAATATCTATGAGAGATGAGGTGAGTTCTGCTAGTTCTGTCCTAGTAACTGGAGTATCTTGAACCCAAGCCGCTGTTTTTCCACTTTCACGCACTAAGCGACGTAATAATATTCTATCATTATCTGTTTCAATGCCATGTTCATCTAGCCACTGTATTGCATGAGTATTGTTTTTATTAATATATAGTGTTCCTGAAACCTTTGCTTCTGATGCACCTGCTCTAATATGTTCAGTGCCACCCTTGCTTCCAAGTAAGAACGAAATAGCTCCAATTAGAATAGATTTACCTGCACCGGTTTCACCACTTAAAACAGTAAAACCATCTGTGAAATCTAACGTTGCAGAGTCTATAAGAGCAAAATCTTTTATACTAATATCTTCAAGCAAAGGGGCCTCCAGACCAGTGAAATTTTGAACGTAATGCAGAATAAAAAACTTCTGCATTGCAGCCTACAAGTAGGGTTTTGCTTGTAGATTGGCGTATTACTACAATATCTCCCGTGCGTATGTCTTCATGGATTTGTCCATCACATGATACCATAAAATGAGAATTTCTTGAAGGTAATACTTCTATTTTTAATTCTGTTTCACCTGATAGAACTAAAGGCCTTGTTGATAATGAAAAAGGTGAAACTGGTGTAAAAATTATAGCTTCTAAGCTTGGGTCAACGATAGGGCCTCCTGCTGCTACAGAGTATGCAGTTGAGCCTGTTGATGTTGCAAGGATTAACCCATCCCCTTTAAATTTTCCAAAAGGAAGACCGCTTGCTTCAACGTTTAAAAGTATAGTTTTCATTGCTACTTTTGAAGTTAATACAACTTCATTTAGTGCGTGTTCATGATAAATCTTTTTTTTGTTTCTCAAAACTTCAATATAAAGTAGGGATCTACTCGTTGGTAAAAGTTTTTTTTCTAAAAAATCGCTTAATGACTCTTTCCAGTTTTCTGGTTTAATTCCTGCTATAAATCCAAACTCCCCAAAATTTATAGGAAATATTGGCTTTTGAGTATGAATACATTGTCTGCATGCATACAGTACAGTTCCATCACCGCCAAGAGTAATTGTAAAGTCATAGTCACTCGTAGGAAATTTTTTGTTTTTTCCATCGAACTCTATAATTGTTGCTGAACAGCCTTTTGTTTGTAAAAATTGTTCTATATCTCCAATAATATTTTTAGCAGCTTGGTTAAAAATATTTACTACTACTATGCAAGTCATTGCGAATCCACCTTAATGTAACTTTGGCCTTATGGTAAGGTTGCCAAAACTTTTATGATTTTTTCAGACTTTGACCCACCGAGTCTTGGATAGAGAGGAAAGAGAGCACATCTCAGTGCTAAAGATTTTGCAACTGAACAATGTGAACATTCATCTTCAAAAACTGTTGCAATTGCATCTTCAAATGCAAGACAGATTTCTATGCCTTTTTTTGATGCGTATTGTTTTACATCTTTAAAACTTCCCGCTAAAATTACAGGGAAAGAGTAGGCTGTAGAAATGGCATTTTCAGAGTTTTGTGTAAATGACTTATGCTTACCTTGCATAAGAGAACGGATAAAACTTGCATATAATTGCTTGCGAATATCTTCATTACGAGCAAATTCTTTCATCTGTATAAAACCCAATGCTGCATTAATATCTGGTAATAAGTCCGTCTTTGGAGCTGATTCCATAATGTTTTTTAATACAGTCCAGTTTCTGCTTTGTCCAGCCACAAGAAGAGCCCCACCGCCTGCAGTAAGTACATCATCTTGTTCTAAACCAAGTATTGCAAATGTTCCAAACTTGCCAACATGTTTTTCTTCGAAAGTTGCACCAGCATTTTGAGAAATATCTTCAATAATAGGTATATTTAATTCAAGTATAGATTGAAAGCTAGGAACTTGTCCAAGTGATTCGTGAAGAAGTAGTAAGCGTCCACCGTTTTGAATACCATCTTGTATCGTTTCTGCAGTTACTAATCCTGTTTCGCTAGAAACATCAATAATAACTGGTTTAAATCCAAGCTCTGTTACTGTAATATATTGCCATGAAGGAGCTAGTGCAGAAAGCATAATGCCACTGTTAGCTTCTAAATCAATAGCTTTTAGTGCATACTTTAAAGCTATTGCAGGACTTCTGAGAGCTACTGCCCCACTTAGAGAGAAAAGTTCTTTTGCTTTTTGAATTAGCCTTGTATTGAGTTCACCAGGGCCAATTTTTTCTTCAACCATACAGGTTAAAACTGCGTCCATTTCCTTTCGGCGTATGGTTGAACTAAATGTTTTAATATTCATTATTCAGTTACACCAAGTAGTCTTTGTAAATCGTTAGAATCAAAAAGCTTACGAATATCAAGTAGAATTAAGTAACCATTCTTTTCTTCGACAATTCCGTGAATGTACTCAGAGCCAATTCCTGTTAGCATTTGTGGTGGTGGTTTTACATCGCTAGCATTAATTGTGATAACTCTGGATACCTTATCAATAATGATACTAATTTTTAAACCATCAATATTAAGGATAATAAAACCACTGTTTAATTCTTTTTCTATTTCATTTATATATTCTAATCGCTCTATGTTAAATCGCTTATGAAGATTCATAATAGGAATCACTTCGCCTCGTAAATTGAATATTCCTTCAATATACAGTGGGGCGTGTGGAATAGGCCTAATTTCTTGTGTCTTTACGATTTCTTTTACATCAAGAATGTCAACTCCATATAATTCGTTGCCGAGTTGAAATGTTACAATTTGAAACTGTTGATTGGTATCTGACATGGATATTCACTCCTTAAGAAACACTGATTACGTATCACCTGTGCAAAAACTAGACTACTGTGTCTATGACGTGACTTTGTAGCAACATGTACGTATTTAACTCTCTTATTAAAAGTTAAAATTCGTATATTCTTAGAATACTACAATTTAGGAAAAAATACAAGGGATTTTTTTACACAAATTGTGAAAATATGTATGGGTTTAGGGAAATAAATACCGCTTTGTTAATTGTATCTTAGCAAAGTAGGGGTAGGAATGCTTTCAGTATAAAAACGATAAATTTTTAATTATATACAAAAAATACTCTTGTATTTTTATTAAAAATATGCTAACCTCAATTAATCGAATACAAAATTCTCGTTTAGATGCGAGGGGGAAAGTATCACATTACGGCCTTGAGCCGACAAGGAGATATTATGAAGTTAGAACAACTTAAACATGCAAAAGCAAAAGCATGGGTAGAAGAAATTGCTGCTATGTGTCAACCAGACGACATTTACTTATGTGATGGTTCAGCAAAAGAATACGATGAAATGATGCAAATCCTCATCGACG
>CAYJLQ010000129.1:0-4532 GCA_964370725.1 uncultured Treponemataceae bacterium | reverse complement strand
ATGCACGAATTGTTGGATACTATCGTTCTGTAAGAAACTGGAACAAAGGTAAGCGAGACGAATACGATATTCGTAAGCAATTTGTATGGGATGCAGAAGAAAATCCAATGAACAACTATACTGCATGTGAAACTATTGTAAGTTCTGACAAGAACGTACATGCAGCCCCTGTACCTTCTAATGAAAAACAAGCTGTTTCTGGCGAAGTATATTATGAATATTTTTCAAGAAGAACATGTCCTAACTGTCAACCAGTTAAAAATTTCTTAGAAACTCAAGAAATTACTGGAATTCATATTGATGTAGATACACCAGAAGGACTTGAAAGTGCTTCAAAAATGGGCGTTCTTTCTGCTCCAACTGTTATTATTTTTGACAGCAAAGGAAGTGAAGTTGGTCGTGCACACAGTGTATCAGAATTAAAACAAGTTCTTTCTACAAAATGCGAATGTGTAGCATAGCATCATGCTAAAAGGAACTTTAATTAAAACAAGCCTTGTGGATTTCCCAGGGCGAGTTGCAGCCACTTATTTTTTAAGTGGCTGTAATATTAGGTGCCCCTATTGCTATAATGGCGAACTAGCTTTAAACCAAGTAGAGGACATAGATTTACTTAGTTTAGAAGAAGTTTATGAGCACTTAATAAAAAGAAAAAATGTTCTTACAGGTTTTGTTTTGTCTGGTGGAGAGCCACTTATATATCCACAAATAGCTGAAGTAATTAAAGCGGTTAAAGATATGGGATATAATGTAAAATTAGACACAAATGGTCTTTTACCAGAAAATCTTGAGCTGCTTTTTTCTTCAAAGGACACTACCCCTGATTACATAGCTATAGACATAAAAACAGCTCCAAGTAAGTACAACCTTCTAAAATATGAAGGTAATGCATATGAAAAAATTTCAAGAACTATAGAAATTGTAAAACAACTACCAACTGAGCAAAGAGAATTTAGAACAGTACTTTGCCCTCCTCTAATAGATGAAGACACTATAGTTGGACTAGCAGAACTTTTACCAAAAGATGCAAGATGGTTTTTTGCTCAGTTTAGAAATGAGAATTGTTTAGATGCGAGCTATAACACAGTAACGCCATATGCAGATAAGTGCATAAATGAACTAGTAAGCGTAGCAAATAAAATTATTCCACAAGCAAAATTACGATAAAAAGACCAAACAAATGTATAATTTCCTCTGTTTGTCCAAATGAATACTTGACAGTGAATTAACAATAAGCGATAATGTAAAGGAACTATTTTTTATAAAATAATAGCTCAATAAAGGTGGAGATATTGAAACTATCAAAAATTGCGCTTATTGTAATGCTAGTAATTAGTATAGCAATAACGATTGCGCGCTACATTAGTTTACAAGAAGAAAACACACAAAATATTGAATATCTCACCTCCTTATATGCTGAGCGCGTAAGTACAATAATTGCAGAAGCAGCAAGCGCAACAGAAGTCTTAGACGCTCTATTGGTTGCAAACAAAGGCAATATTGGAGATAGTGAAGTTACTACAATGATGTCACTCGCATACGATGCAGAAAGTCATATAGCAATTGCATACATGCCAAATGGAATTATTACCAAGGTGTATCCAGTTCAAGGGAACGAAGCATCACTTGGATACAATGTATTCAACGATGAAAACGCAAAAAATGACGCAATAACGGCAATGGAAACAAGAGAAACAGCGTATTCTGGACCATATAAATTGATGACCGGGACAACAGGGCTTGTTGCTAGAAATCCTATTTATTTTAAGAAAGATGGAAAAGAAGTTTTTTGGGGATTTGTTGCTGCAATAATACGCCCTTCTGAAACATTCTTAAAAAATTCAGGACTTAAAAACTTAGAAGACATAGGATATGAATACTCTGTTGAATCAAACTACAATGGCACACATGTAAATCTTTATTCATCACATGGATTTTCAATAGATTTAGCAGAGATATATTATGATTTTCAAATTGGACAAAGTACATGGCAAATAACAATGTATCAAAACGGTATTCAACGGCAAATACTTTTTGAAGTCTTTTTAATAACTTTTGCAATGCTAGCTTTTACAACCTTGATAGTACTTGCTTTTAGGCAATCTGAAATAAAACAGACATTAGCTCATACACAATCACTTACAGATCCATTAACAAGTCTTTATAACAAACGTGCTTTGTTAAAATATGAAGAAAGACAAAACAAACAGCAATCTGATGATTCATATTCAATTTTTTATATTGATTTAAATAAATTTAAACCTGTTAACGATACGTACGGCCATGAAATTGGTGATAAACTTTTAGCCCTGTTTTCAGAAAGGCTTTCAAGTCAGTTTAGAAAAGACACTTTTATATCAAGAGTTGGCGGAGATGAATTTGTAATTGTATTTCCAATAAAGCAAGATGAATTACAATGTACACATGTAAAAGAAAGACTACTTCGCATATCAGAAGATCCATTCTTTATTGATAACCATACAATACATATTTCATGCAGCATAGGATACGCAAGTTATCCATTAAATGGGAAAAACTTCGCAGAAGTATTAACAGTTGCTGATAAGAATATGTTTGAATACAAACAAAAACATAAAAAAGATCGCTAATTATTTTCTAAAAATCGTTTGCTTGTTCAACGAAATTATTTAAGCTCTCCTCTACGTTATTACCATTTAATATAGATTGCATTGTTGGAAACCAAGCTTGGCGCATAGTTGAAAAACTTGGAATTGAATTGTAGTAGGCGCCAAAATAATCTACTGCAGAAGCGTTCCATTTTTCTTCATCAGTAGAAAGTTCAATATCTATATTAGAAGATACAGGGAATAACCCCGTTTCTGTAATAATTTTTGGAGCATATATAGGATCTTGAGCCATAAATGTAATAAACTTCTTAGCCGCATCTATTTTATTTGAATCTCCTTGATCAAAAACACAAGGGCCTCCAACGATAAACTCTAATATAGGTTCTTGAGAATCATTTGGAAATGGCATATAAATAGTTTCAAAATATTCGCCATTATAGTTTATTTTATCTTGATTTATTTTTTCTAATTGTAAAGAAAATAAAATGGTACTTGCAGCACTAGAAGCGCAATACATATTAATTGCGTCCGCAGATTGTAAAGAAGAGCCGTTAAGAAATAATCCTTCTTGTACAGCATTCTGTAACCACTCAGCATTTTTTATAGCATTAGCATTGTTAAAAGTATATTCAGTTAGGTTATCATTCATTAAGGGAGCATTTCCATAAAGATTAACCATAAAAGCTCTTGTTCCCTGATCGCCAGCCGTAGACTTTGCATAAAAAACTGCTGGAACTTTTCCTGCTGGCAAAGTAGCCTTCAATGCTTTAAGTAAGCTTTCGTATTCTAAAAGGGTCCACTGTCTTCCCTCTCTTTCATAAGGAAGCATATTTAACAAACCAAGATCTTCTAGTAAATTTTTATTAAAGCCCATCATAAATCCGCCTGAGTGAATGGGAAACATATAATATTTTCCATCTTCTCCCTTTGATGCTTCAAGTGGGCCAGCAGCAAGCATAGAAGAAACGGGTTTAATAATGTCATCAAGAGGAGCTAGTATACCTTGATTACCCCATGCAATAATTCTTCCTGGAGAATCGTATGTAATATCGGGGCCTGTATTTGAAGCGAGAGCTGTCGCGATTCTAGATGGCCCGTCTTCAAAAGATATTAATTCAAAATCTACTTTAATGCTAGGATTCTCTTTTTCAAAAGCAGCTACTAGCTCTTTTTCAAAGTTTCCATCTGTGCCAAATGTTGGAAAACCCCACCAGGTAATAGTTGTTACACTTTTTTGCTCTGTGCAGCTGCTACATAAAAACAGAAACAAAAGTACTAGTAGAAAAAAACTGAAAGAAAACTTACGCATACTATTCACCTCACTCATTAGCGTTTACAAAAAATATGTTATGAATTAAGTTCAATGTTTCGAGTAAAATACATTGCTACAACGACAGCAAAGAACAACCCAATTGTTCCAAAAAGAAGCGCAAAGTCTGTAAGTTGTAATATACCAAATAAGAATGCATACACAACAACTTCTACTATTGCAATTATTATTCCAAGCTTTACCGTTTTTGTTATTGCCCATACGTACATGGCTGTAGCTGCAATAACTGCAATTGAGCTTATAACATAACTTGTATTAAAACTTAAGTGTTCAGAAATTGATAATAAAAGCATGTAAAAAATAATATTAGTTAAACCTATAAGCGCATATTGTACAACATGTATTTTTTTCTTTGTTAAAAGTTCACATAAAAAGAGAGCAAAAAAAGGAATAAATATGAAAAGCATTGCATACTTTATACTTCGCTCAGTTTTAGCATAATTATCATTTAGAAGTAAAAAGGACGTTGTTATTGTTTCTTTGCTAGTATTACGTAACTCTTCCATAAAGCGTACACCGTATAATGGTGTATTAAAGCCTGCTATTTCCCATGTTGCTGAAAAGCCTGAATCTGTTAGTTCTCTTTCTGTTGGAAGCCAAGATCCTGAAAAGCC
>CAYJLQ010000128.1:0-4567 GCA_964370725.1 uncultured Treponemataceae bacterium | reverse complement strand
AAGGTAGAGAAAAAAATGGAAGCTATAGATGTTGTTGAAAAATATCCTCACTTGCAACGAGCATATGAAAAAATACAAGAATTAAGCCGTAACCCAGAACATGCACAAGAATATACTGAAAGGCTTATTTGGTATTTTGATGAAATAGGTAGATTGACCGCAGTAGACAGGGCTATTGAAGAGGGTTTAGCACAAGGTATTGAACGTGGTGTAAAACAAGGTTTGAAACAAGGGCTAGAACAAGGTTTAGAACAAGGGTTAGAACAAGGGTTAGAACAGGGGATTGTGCAAGGAGCCCAAAAAAAAGCTATCGAAGTGGCGAGAAAATTACTTGATTCCGGTATGACTGTTTCAGATGTTTCTGAATATACTGGGTTAAATGAAAGTGAGATTCAATTATTATCTAAATAACACTATGTGTTACCTAGATTTTCTTGAATAATGCTTAGTTTTAAGTCTTAGAGCTTTTCTGTCATTGAAACCTTGTAAATATGCGGGTTTAGTATGCGCTGGAATGTTGTGTCTAAGCATGCTAGGTGCTCTTTTACACGGTTTCTACTTATAATGAGCTGCTCTTTTTCATCAAGTCTTTCTCGTAGGCTTTTTCCGTTTTCAATACGTTTAACTAAGAGCATTTCAACCTTTGAAGGAACAACGCTAAATTGTCGGTAGTCCACTGCAGGGTGATAAAAGCGGTTTTCTTTGTGGGCTTTTATTATTTCGCTTTCTAATGCAAGTACGTCTGCTTTAAACATGCCATCTTTGTCATATATTCGCCACACATTTTTTATTCCAGGATTTGTAGTTTTTTCAGGATTGTCTGAAAACTTCATTGTTGGAATTAATGCACTGTCCTTTGGATTGTGTCTTGCTGCAAGTTTATATACGCCTGTAAAAGATGAGTCTTTTCCACCTGTTACCATATGTGTTCCAACACCCCACACATCGATGGGTACATTTTGAGAAACAAGTGTTTCAATAATTTCTTCTGTTAAGTCGTTAGATACCGCAATAGTTGTATCTGTGAGCCCTGCCTTATCGAGTTCTTTTCTAACCTCTGTTGAAAGATACTGCATATCGCCAGAATCTAAGCGCACACCAAAGCTGTGGCCTTTTTTAACCAGCTTTTTTCCCGCAATTATTGCATTTTTTATACCAGATTTTAATGTATTATGGGTATCGAGTAAAAATGTAGAAGAATCTGGGTACATTTTTGCATATGTTTCAAAAGCTTCTAGCTCAGATTCAAAAGACATAATCCATGAGTGTGCCATTGTCCCTATAACAGGGATTCCAAAAAACTTTCCTGCAAGTGCATTACTGGTACTAGAAGCTCCTCCAATAAAGGCTGCTCTAGATGCGCTCATTGCACCGTCATAGCCTTGTGCGCGCCTTAAACCAAATTCCATAACATGGGCACCTTTTGATGCTATTACCATGCGCAAAGACTTTGTTGCAATGAGGCTTTGAAAGTTTACTTGGTTTAAAACGAGGCCTTCAATAATTTGTGCTTCTATAAGACTTGCATGAACTCTAACCAATGGTTCGTTTGGAAAAACTATTGAACCTTCTTCCATTGCATAAACGCTACCGGTAAAAGTGAACGAGCGCAAGTATTCTAAAAAGTCTTTTTCGAATTTTCCAAGCGATTCTAAGTATAGAATATCGTCATCAGAAAAGCGAAAGTCTTTTAGAACATCGAGTAGTGTTTCAATGCCTGCAAATACGGCAAAACCCCCATTAAAAGGGTTTCGTCTAAAAAAAACATCAAACACACATGGATGATTCATTTTTTGTTTCCAAAAGCCCTGTGCCATTGTTAATTCGTAAAAGTCGGTAAACAGGGCGCTAATGCTTGGCTTATAGCTATTCATAGATTATTGTTCCCATGCCTTTGTAATTTCGCAAATGTATAGTCTGTGCATACCTTCTTTATCATACCACTTGCTTTCGTTTGCAAAGTTTAAAAAGCTTTTTTCATTTAACATGTCGCTGTAAAGCTTTTTACATTCTAAAACAAGGCTAGCTTGTTCAAATGCTACGCTATTATTTTCTGTTTGTACAGGAGTTAGGCCGGTTTCTTTTGCTTTATCGTATTCTCGCCCAGATTTGGTACCGCAAAAGCTTAATGCCTTTTTATATTCTTCATTAAAGAATGAAAGTGTCATTGTGTCGTTTTTTTCAGTAAAGTCGTATGTAAAGCGTTCTTTTCTAACAAATACATACGCTACTGGTTTATTCCATAGATAGCCAATGCCACCCCAACTAGCTGTCATTGTATTCCAAGTTTTTTGGCTTTCTTCACCAATAGTTCCAGCTGTTACAAGCATCCAAGAGTCGCTTAAAAGCTTTATAGCATTATCTTGAATATCCTTTGGTTGTATTTCTTTAAATCCTTTCATAAAACCTCCGAATTAGTTATATGTAAAGTGTACTTTAGAATAGTGGAAAGGTCAAGGGTGGATATAATTCCTAATGTTGTGGGGAAAGGAAAAAGAGTATTAAATAGTCTCAGAAAACGAAAACAAAACGTTAGAATATATACGTAGAAGGTTTTTACAAAATGTTAGTTGTAGGAGTTTTGCGTATGAAAAAGTCTCTTGAAAAAAATGACAAAGTGGAGTATGATGATTGTAGTAGTTTAAGGCTTACTAATGACTTTATTTTTAAATATGTTTTTGGGCGAGAAGATAATTCACCAAGACTTTTAGCTCTGGTGAATGCTGTATTGGAAGATGCCGGTTTTAAGAAAGTAGTGTCATTGGAAATAAAGAATAGCGAACTACCTAAAGATGCCTCTTGGCTACATGCACTGGTATTAGATATACGTGCAACCGATGAAAACGGGAACGGATATGACATTGAGGTGCAGTTAGGGCATAAAGAAAACTTTGAGTACAGAAGTTTGTTGTATGGAGCTAAGCTGTTTGAATCAAGTTTTAATAGTGGCGAAAAGTATGTAGAATTAAAGCCTATGATTTGTATTAGCTTTGTTGACTTTGATTTGTTTGAAGGCGAAAGTGAATATCATTCGTGTTTTGTTCCAACCGAAATAAAACGTAAGCATTTAATGTTGCTAGATGGAATACGGTTACATTTTATAGAAATGAGAAAGGCTAAAAACAGAGAAGGTACTTTAGCTGAGATTGTAAGTTTGTTACAAGGAATAAAACCTCAATTGGAGGACACCGTGAGTGAATTAGTTCAAAAAAACCCTGTTTATAAAGAAATATATGGGGATTATTTACACTGCATAGAAGATGAACAAGCACGACATGATGCTATATCACGTGAAAAATGGCTTTATGATTATCATCACGGCATGAAAGCAAATTATAGTAAAGGCTTAGAACAAGGAGCGCGAGAAAAGGCTCTTGAAGTAGCTAAAAGCCTTTTACGTTCTGGTTTGTCATTGTCTGAAGTAGCAAAACACACAGGACTCACAGAAGAAGAAGTTGGGCTAATTCCTAATGGGGTGTAAGAGTAAAAATCTGTGTAATTTTTGTGTAGCACTTGGGTGGTTATAAATGTTGAAATTTGATGGTATGTATGCAAATGATACTATTTAAAAGTTCGGCAAATAGTGTAAAACTGTTGGACTTTTGACATGGTTTGTAAAATTTGTCGAAAATAATGTAAAATTCTTAAATTTATCTTAAAAATTTCTTAAATTTACCTTAAAAAAACTTGACACCAAAAATAAGTCATGCTACAATTACAGCAAATGATATTTGTGCATAAAAAAAAGCGTTGCTTTTGCACAAGTTAAAAAATTGAGGAGGGTTTTAATAAATGAAAAAACTCTTAACAGTATTAATTGCTTTGTCAATGGTAGCTGGCGGATTCGCAGCAGAACCAGTAGCAAATCTAGACATGGTTGATTTTTCAGGTGAAGCATCAGTAACTTGGGGAATTGATCTTGAAACAGGTAAATCAGGTTTCTTAAACGAAACTGATATTAGCTTAACATTACAATTCTTACCAGACGATATGTCTAAATCTACAACAGGTTCAGGCGTTTGGGGTGAATTAGTATTAAAAGTGGACGGTTCAACAAAAGTTGAAGCAGACGGTGTAGCTGAAGGCTCATCACCTGTAACAGTTTTTGATGGTGTAACTGTTGACACAGCAAAAATCCACGTTGGTGACCTTTATGTAGGTATCCAAGATGGTGACTTTGACTATGGTGACGATTTCTACTTCCCTAATGCATTAAACTATCAAAATGATGATGAAACAGGTATTGCTGCATCATATGTACGTAACTATGCAGATGAATGGGGTTACAACCAAGGTTTAGTTCTTGGTTATGATGCAGATATGTTCAGTATTGAAGCAGCAGTTAGAACAAAACTTGGAGCTGATGCATATGATGAAGATTCAATTGATGATGTTTCAGTTGAAGCTTATGTAGCAGCCGGTGAAAGCCACAGTGTTTCTTCTACAGAAGCAAATGTAAAATATTATTGGATGGATGGCACACCAGCTACAGTAAATAAAGGCAACGTAATTGGTACCGATTCTGTTCTTTACAAAGTTGTATACAATGTTGAAGATGGGATTATTT
>CAYJLQ010000127.1:0-4598 GCA_964370725.1 uncultured Treponemataceae bacterium | reverse complement strand
TTCTTATTCTCGATGAGCCATGCCACGGTTTAGATGATGAATGGCGAGAAAAAGTTTTGCTTCTTATGGATGAAGTTGCAAAACGTGGAGAAAGCACTATACTTCATGTAACACATGATGTATTAGAAATGAGAGATTTTGAAAAACATAGAATAGATTTATGTCCTGGAGAAAATCCTACAACTAAAATGTCTATAATATCTTAAGATTTCAAAAGGTGAATATTCTTTTGTGTTTGTCTGTACAAACGTTGTGCAAGCAATTTTGATAAGAATATTGCATAGTGTGGATTTTTTCTTATAAGACTTAAAAATGCTGTTTTAGGTATTTTAATTAAGCGTCCGTTTCCAACAGATAAAATTGCAGCTGAACGTCTATCATTTAATAAAAATGACATTTCACCAATGAACATATCTTTTGGTGTTAATACTGATACAAGTTTTCTGTTTACATATACCGCATACCGGCCAGAAACAATAAAGTAAATATTATTGCTCGGTTCATTTTGCTTACAAACAACTTCTTTATCCTTATATTCAATTGCTGTGTATGGCGAAATAATGAGAGGAACCGTATTAACCTTATTTTGAGTATTAGGAACAGAAAAAGTAACTTCGTTTCCTTTTTCATTATATCGAAGGTTTTCTACAAATTTCTCACTAATTTTAACACCCATTCCATGCATACCAACTTTTGCTTTTGCGTTAAGCCTTTTTCGCCAATCAAATCCATCGCCATCATCACGAATTGAAAACTCAGACTTTGTCTTTGTAAGGGTATAGGTAATATGGATGCGCCGTAGGGCTATTTTAGGATCCTTATTTCTTTCTGATATTAAATCAAGAATATCGCGTCCTTGTTCAAGCCACTTTGTTTTATCATCGTAGGTGATGCCACAGTTTCCATGCTCAAGTGCATTAAATAATAATTCCATAAGAACAGTTTGTAATCTATAACGAGTTTCTTCATCAATGTAGTTAGAACTATAAAGATAGTTTAATAAAAAACTAGTATAAACTTGAATATCAAAGGGATTGTTTTTACTAATAAATGACCAAGCTTCTTTTTCACCTAGTTCATCTTGCATACCACGACTATATAAAAATTGTTGATTTTGTAGAAGAATGCGCAAAAGGCTTGAAAAGTTTTTTATAAATCCATTAACTGTTTGCACAAACATAATATTACTATTTTTTAAGCTTTCTATCATGTGTACTTGCGCAGGATCTTTTGCAATGGCAATAATTCCCCCATTGTGTAACCATGGGTCTTCACCAATTGCATGAAGAATTTTACGCCATTTAATTTGAGAGGATGTGAAATCAATAATCTTAATTTCTGGTAGTTCGTAATAGATAGTTCTAATTACTTCTTCAGTACTTACACAAAAATCAAAATCAAAATATGCTGCATACTTTGACTGTATGCGCTCCATAGCTTTTTTTATCCGAACATTTGCAGATGCAATAAGTATTTTCTTCACAATTCTCTCCAGTATGCATTATAACACGGAATAGTTATTTTTTCAACGTAAATATGGGTAGAATGCTTTTTTTTTAAGATTTTATAACGGAATACAAAAAGTTCTTTTGTTTCCATTACTGTCAGTAGTATGAATTACATCCATGTTCAGCTCATATACATTTGTTAATATTTCTTTTGTAAGTACATCTTGTGTATTTCCAAAGGCATATACTTCCCCTTTTTTTAATACCAATGAATTGTGAGCATATAAAAAAGGTTGACTTAAATTATGACTAGTTACAATTATTGAATAACCTTGTTTTGAAAGCTCTTGTATGGTCTTTATGACAATTGACTGGTTATAATAGTCTAAGCTTGCTGTTGGCTCATCCATAATAAGTATTTTACTTTCTTGACATAGGGCTCTTGCTATTAAAACCATTTGCTTTTGCCCGCCACTTAATGTGTCATAGTTTTCATAGGCAAGATGTTGTAGGGAAAGTTGTTCAAGTATTGTAAGCACGTACTCTTCATCGAGCTTTGAGGGAATAGAAAAATTGGGAACATAGCTAGTTCTACCCATAAGTACCATTTCAAATACGGTAAGCGAAAAAGCAATACTGTGTTGTTGTGGTACATATGCTAGTATCTTTGCACATTCGTTTGTGGAATATGTTGCTATCGACTTAGCATCAACTTGAATATCGCCATTCGTTTTTTTAAGAAGGTTAAGTACAAGCTTTATAAGAGTTGTTTTTCCTGACCCATTTGGGCCTACTATACATAGGGTCTCTCCATACTTCAGCGTAAATGAAACATCTTTACAAATTATTTTTTTGCCATAACCACCGCTAAGAGATTGTACTTCTAACATTATAGCTTGCTCCCCTTGTTTCCAGTGCCGCGCCGCATTATTAAAAATAAAAAGAAAGGGGCACCGATAATTGCGGTAAAAACTCCTATAGGAACTTCCGACTGAAAAACTGTTCTAATTATGGTGTCTATAATGAGTAAAAATAGTGCTCCTAATATAGCAGACGAAGGAATAAGATAGCGAAAACTGCTTCCAAATATAAAGCGCGCAATATGCGGAATCATTAAGCCAACCCATCCAATTAATCCACCCAAGCAAACAGCAGCAGAGGTTAAAATAGTTGATGCAACAATTATTATTAGTTTCCACTTTGTTGGATTTACCCCAAGGGTCTTTGCTTCTTCATCTTCTAACATTAGTACATTAAGTTTCCAGCGTGCTAAAAATATAACGATTGTTCCAATAATAATTGGTAGTATACTTAGTAGAATTGTAGAGCTTTGAACTTTGGATAAGCTTCCTAAAAGCCAAAATGTTATAGAGGGTAGTGTATCGGTAGGATCTGACATATATTTTATCATAGAGACTATGGATGTACAAATAGAACCAATTACTGTTCCTGTTAATATAAGAGAGACTGTTTGAGAAAGTTTTGAGCGCATACTAATACTGTAGGATGCAAAGACCGCTAAAAGCCCAAATAAAAAGGCAAAGGCTTGTGTCGCAATAAGACTTTTAGAAAATAAAATTGCTATAGCAGCTCCTACGCTTGAACCTGAAGAAACACCTAAAATGTCGGGTGACACAAGTGGATTTTTAAACATTCCCTGATACGCAGAGCCTGCCACTGCAAGAGAAGATCCTATAAGAAGTGCTGCTGTAGCTCTTGGTAAACGTATATTGTGAATAATAGTAAAAGCCTGAGAGTCATCGGTAGGCATGAATAAAAGTGATTTTAGTGTATCTGTAATACTAAGTGTATAATAGCCCATTGTAAGAGATACTATAAAGAAGGCAAAGCAGATTGTGCCAAGTAGAATGAGAATGAGTATATTTTTGTTACAATTATTTCTTTTCATATTAATTAAATTTTTTTCTTGACGTATGTAATAACTCATGTTACTATACATAGTGAGCGTTGTACTAATAAAAGAATAACGCTAGTTTTAATAATTGTCAAGAAAAAAAGGATGTAATGAATGAAAAAAATACTTTTAGCAGCTCTCTTAATATGTCTGTGTGTGGTTGTGTTTGCAAGCGGAAAAACTGAAGCCTCAACAATTGAAAGCTCAAGGATTATTGAAGATATGGCAGGGCGCTCTGTTGTAGTTCCAACAAAAATTGATTCGGTGTTTTCAACAAACCCCATAGGCACCATTTTTTTGTACACGCTTGCCCCTGAAAAAATGGTAGCATGGAACTTTAAACCAAATGATGCAGAACTAGAGTTTATTGCAAAAGAACAACAATCGCTTCCGGCCTTTGGTCAAGACTCACGTGTAAATTACGAGGCTGTATTAACTGCCAACCCTGATGTAGTTTTAGTGTATTTTCAAAATGTAAACGATAAACTTTTTTCCGATATTGAAGCCTTAGAAAAAGCTCTTTCAAAGCCTGTAGTTGCTATAAAAGGGCAGCTTGTTGACGCAGATGAAACGTATGAGTTTTTAGGAAACTTACTAGGAGTTGAAAAAGAAGCTAAAAAGCGTGCAGAATATGTACGGGGCATTTTTGAGAATAACAATGTGAATGCAAATAAGGTTAGTGTTTATTTTGGTGATGGTATTGTATCACTAGATACTATTCCAAAAGGCTCTCCTTCAAGCCAAGAGTTAGACCTAGCTGGTGTAGTAAATGTAGCAGACGTTACCTTTGGAAGCCAAAGTAGGGTAAGTATTTCCCCTGAACAAATTATAGCATGGAACCCTGATATTGTACTTGTAAATGGTGAGCCAAAAGAAAATGTATCTCAAAATGCTGCTGTTGAAGACTTTGTTACAAACCCAATGTATAAAGACTTAAAGGCCGTACAAGAAGGGCGCGTATACGGTGTTCCAAAAACGCCATTTAGTTGGGTAGGGCGCCCTATTGGGGTAAATCGCTTAATTGGTGTGCAATGGATAGAACACCTTGCTTATGGCACAAGTGATAAAGATTTTATTAAAACAGTAAAAGAATTTTACGAACTTTTTTATCATGTAAAGCTCACCGATGAAAACATCGAAAAATTAGGAATTACGAATTAGATTTATGGAAGTTCTTGTATCTGTAAAACTTAAAGGCACTGAAATATTTTTTGGAAACGGTATAGCAGAGCTTT
>CAYJLQ010000126.1:0-4630 GCA_964370725.1 uncultured Treponemataceae bacterium | reverse complement strand
CAAAACCTTGAAGTTCGTATGATGCCCCAATATTATTTGCTTGTCCTGGGCCTTGTCCGTAGGCCATTGGAAGAAGAACTCCAGCGGCTCTATACATATTTGGCATAAAAGTAAATGAAAGAAGCACAGAAACTGTTAAACCAATTATCGCTTGAACTAAGTACGCAGAAACAATTACTGCACCATTTTTTACTGCTAAAAGACCTTCTCCTTTATGTTCGCCTTCTTTTTTATATTTTACACGAAGCGACATAGCTATGAATCCTATTGCAATGCCATGATAGGTAATTGTTTCTAGTAGTTTTGCTTCAACGTTAAGTACCCCTGTGCTACGTAGTGCAAGTAATATAAACCCTGCAAGAACAGCTGTTGGCATAAGTAAAGCGCGCACTTTTTTTATCCGAGTTCGGATAATGTTTGAACCGAGGAGCAAAATGCTTATTATTCCTAACTGAATAACCCCTGCCCAAAGTTCCATGTTTTCTGCTGATATTTCCATAATTTCTCCTGTATGTGAAATTGTCTATGCTTGTTGTGACATTATATATCTGTATGCTAGAATATAATGTCTTGCACACGGAAACTGCTTTGAAAAAATTTGATAATTTTCATTATTTTTTGTGTTAAACAATAGTGTTCTTCTAAAAAACATTTCAAAGTTATTTATATTTTCAAAAGAGTGTGTGATATTACCAATTTTTATTTTGTCCATATATAATTCAAGTTTTCCTGAGCCAATGATTGTTTCATTATGATCAATGTCAACTTGTGTTAAGTTTACAAATTTGTCTTCTAAAATTGGTTTATCAGGGTTTTCTTGAATACAAGAATCAATATGTTTATATAATTGTTGTTCTTGCCACTCATCCCATTCTGAAATTTTTCTATACTTAAAATCGCCTTCAATATATCCATATTCTGTGTATGTCGCTTTTGCACCACAAACTTTGCACCATAGCGAGTGTTTTTTTGATGCTATGCTACTTATAGCGTTGCATGATGGACAAATATACAGGGCCGATTCTATGCATTCTGCTCTTTTTGAATTTTTATATGCTATGGGGTTTTTGTCTTGTGTTTCGTATGCATCTTCGTATAAATCTTCGTTTATATGTGTTGTTATTTCTTCTGGGCTCATGTTTTGTAATTGTTCTTTTGTATAAACATTGATAACACGGCCACTTGTTTTTCCTCTACGTACTAAATCTCCCCACCTAGGTGTTGAAAAATAAAGTCCCTCAAACTTAAATGTTACGAGACTTGCACCAGATGTTTTTGCAAGTTTTCCAATTGCCGTTGCCACTGGAGCTGTGCGTCCGTTAAAGGAACGGTTTCCTTCGGGAAAAAGGCTGCAGTTGTGGCCGTCTTTTAAATGGCGTATAAGCTTCATCATAGCAGTTACATCGCTTTTACCTTTTACTTTAGAAATAGGAGCCCACAGTTTTTTTACAATCCATGAAAGGAAGCCTAACCTAAATACATTCTCGCCAGCTAAAAAATACATTTGTCTTTTAAAGCTTAATCCACAAAGCCATGGGTCTAGGTTGCTGCAGTGGTTTGCCAACACAAGGTAGTTTCCCTCAATTTCAGGTGCTGTATCATGGGTGTAACCATACAGCCATTTTAAAAAAGGACGCAAAATATCGAGTGTTATAGTCCATTTTTTTTGCAGTTTTTCGTGTTCAGTTTTCATGAATGCTATCCTAGAGTTTTTTCATTTTTGCTTTCACAACGGCAATAGCTTCTTTTTGTGAAAGTATAACAGCATCACACCAAGCATCAAATTCAGGGTCTTCTTTTTGAAGTTCGGGATGAGCCAAGATGTAATCTACTGTTCGCTTTATTCCTTCATCGAAACGTATGGTTGAATGAAATCCTGGAACGAGGCGTTTAAGTTTTGTGTTGTCAAATACTACAGAGTTTGCCTTATCTCCAATAAGACTTCCTTGTAAGTCAAAATCACTTGTTTGAGCTAAAAATTCTGATGCAACATGCACAGCATTTAGTTCTACAGAAAGTGCGCGTGCAATGCACTCATATATTTGATTCCAAGAAAGAGTTTCATCGCCAGTAATTTGAATTGCTTCTCCTATGGCGTGGATGTTTCCTACAAGGCCACAAAAAGCTTTTGCAAAATCTTCTGAGTGTGTCATTGTCCATAAAGAAGTTCCGTCACCATGAATAATTACATCTTTTCCTTCAAGCATGCGTTTTACAATTTGCCAGCTACCGTTTTTTCCATGAACACCTAGAGGGATAGATCTATTATCATACGTGTGGCTGGGTCGAATAATAGTTATAGGAAAACCTTCGTTTCTATATTTTTCCATAAGAAATTCTTCGCAAGCTATCTTGTTTCTTGAATACTCCCAGTAAGGATTTGAGAGAGGGGTGCTTTCGGTAATAATATAGTTTGATAAAGGTTTTTGGTATATAGAAGCAGAACTAATAAACATAAATTGTTTTGTTTTATTTTGAAACACTTCATAATCTTTTTCTACGTGCTCAGGAAGGTATGCAATAAAATCAATTACAGCATCAAATTTTTCATTTGCACCTAAAACAGACAACGCTGTGTTAGCTAATTCTTCTTTGCTATATGAATTTGCAGAAAGGCTTGTCAAACTTCCTGCCGCATGGTTTTTAGTAGGTTTTAACTCTGAACATAAATTTTCTACAAAGTCAGACTGTGTTCCTCTATTTAATAGGTATAAATTATGACCTAGGCCAAAAAGTTGTTGTGTAATGCGAGCGCTTATTGTACCGCTTCCACCAATCAGCAAAATTTTCATACTGAGAGTTTATAACATAATGTACAAATTTGTCAACAAAAAACGACCTTTTTAGACTTGTTTTTACACAGTCTTTATGTTCTAGCTACATTGAATAAA
Organism: uncultured Treponemataceae bacterium; assembly: GCA_964370725.1. Taxonomy (GTDB): domain Bacteria; phylum Spirochaetota; class Spirochaetia; order Treponematales; family Treponemataceae; genus CAYJFX01. The sequence goes on along the minus strand of CAYJLQ010000126.1, from coordinate 1,739 downwards.
AATAGCTTTTGCATTATTGTAAGTTTATGAAAATAACAAATTTATTATTTGATATGGATAATACGCTTTATCCAGAAATGAGTCAAATTGACCAAAATCTAACAAAAAGAATTATAACCTTTGTTTCTACTTTTTTAAGTATTTCTTATGAAGATGCCGTTCTAGCAAGGCAGGATGGGTTAACTCGTTATGGAACAACTCTAGAATGGCTATTAACAGAAAATAAATTGTCAAACACCAGTGAATATTTCGCTTTTATACATCCGGAATGTGAAAAAGATGAGGTTGAATTTGATCCTAATTTACGCCCCTTTTTGCAAAGCCTAGCAAGCAAATTTCACATGACGGTTTTAACAAATGCTCCTAAAATACATGCTGATTGCATTTTAAACCATCTGCAAATTTACGACCTGTTTGATGGAGTCTATGATTTAGAAGATATGAATTTTCTTGGAAAGCCACATAAGCATGCTTATTTAAAAGCAATTGAAGAAAAAGGCTTTACAGTGGAAGAAACTTTGTTTTTTGATGACCATTTAAAATATATAAGAGGTTTTGCTGAAATTGGCGGAAAAGGCGTTTTAGTTGATCAAACAGGGCGCTATAAAAACGAAACGCTTGAATCTCTAAATGCGTTTGCAAAAATACAATCTGTATACGATATCCCAAGTATATTAGAAAAGAGTAGCAATGTGTAGAAAATCTTGCTTTATAAATACTAAAGTTTTAAAGTAAATATCTTTTTTTGACAAAAAAAAAGATATTTTTTTTAAACTCTTGCAATACTAGTTATTGACAAGTGGTAAAAAGAGTGTGATAATTAAGTGGTTGCATGTATTACATGCATAAAACTCTTTTGCGCACCTAGGTGCGTACGTTTTTTCAGTAGGAGGAAAAAATGAAAAAAAGTATTGCTATTTTATTAGTATTAGCTATGGTAGCTGGCGTAGTATTCGCTGGTGGTGGAAGTGACAGTGGTGTTACTCTTAACAAAGACAAACCTGTTGTTTTCTTTAACAGACAACCATCTGATCCAACAACTGGTACCATTGACATGGACACAATGAATTGGAATGAAAAAACTTACTATGTAGGTTTTGATGCAGCTGGTGGTGGAGCAGTTCAAGGTAAACTTATCACAGATTACTTAGCAGCAGCAGATGCAAGCTTAGACAGAAACGGCGACGGAACAATTGGTTACGTTCTATGTATTGGTGACGTTGGACACAACGACTCAAAAGCACGTACAGAAGGTATTCGCCGTGCATTAGGCACATGGAATGGTTCAACAGATCCTAACACTAAAAAAGAAGGTTCAGTAACTGTTGGTGGAAAAACATATAAAGTAGTTGAGCTTGAAGGTAAAGCAATGACTGGTACAGACGGTTCAACTTGGAACGCAAACGCTGCAACAGATGCTATGGGTCTTTGGGCAAACCAATATGGTACACAAATTGACCTTGTTGTTTCTAACAATGATGGTATGGCATTAGGAACTCTTCAAGCTTCTAACTACCCAGCTGGTGTTCCAGTATTTGGTTATGATGCAAACCCAGGTGTTCCAGAAGACATTGGTGCAGGAATCGTAAGTGGAACAGTTTCACAAAACGTTGATGCACAAGCAGCAGGTACACTTCAAGTTTTAAGAAACCTTATGGATGGTTTAACAGGTGATGATGTTTACACAAAAGGTATTACAGAAGCTGATATGTATGGAAACAAAATTACAGCACCTGTAA
>CAYJLQ010000125.1:0-4682 GCA_964370725.1 uncultured Treponemataceae bacterium | reverse complement strand
CTCCTACTCCTGCTAGTGACTAGAGAATCCTCTGGTCTTTTTTGTTTTTAAGTAAACTCGTAGGTTTCAAGGACTCGAAAAGTATAGCCTTCTCTTGTCCCTTTTAGTTTTTTTTTGTATACTTACCTATGACAATTTGGGAGGCTCGAAGCCTTGGCGTTAAACAACTGCAACTTTCTCAAAGTAGTTTAGGGAGTAAGATACTATTTTCAAGCCCCTCGCTTGATGTTGATTGTCTTTTAACCTATGTTCTTAATAAAGATAGAACATATCTTCTTTCACATAGCCAAGATTTCTTAGATTCAGAGGATGAAAAGGCTTTTTTACTTCTTCTGGAAAAAAGGCTTACAGGTTTTCCCGTAGCTTATCTTGTTGAAAACAAAGAATTTTTTGGTTTAAATTTTTTTGTTAACTCAGATGTTTTAATCCCAAAACCAGACACAGAACTTTTAGTAGAAAAATCTATTGAAATAATAGAGAATCATTTTAATACAGCTACGAAACCTTTATTGTTTGCAGATATTTGCACAGGAAGTGGATGTGTGGCCTTATCTATTTTGAACGATGTATTTAAGCGATATAAAAAGGCTGAAAAAATATGCCCTCTACAATGCCATTGCACAGATATTTCTAAAAAAGCACTTGATGTTGCGCATAAAAATGCTTTGTCACTTTTGCAGCTTGAAGAACAAGATTCTTTAAGGCTTTTTGAAGGCGACTTAACAGATGCGCTTCCAGATGGGTTTTTTTATGATATTATAGTTTCTAATCCTCCGTATGTTCCCAAAAAACTAGTAGATGAACTTTTAAGCGATGGTCGAAGTGAGCCAAGGATAGCTTTAGATGGTGATATTGGCAGTGACACTAGTAGTGATGGCATGAATATCATAAATAGATTGATTCCAAAAGCTTTTTCAAAATTGGTGTCAGGCGGCATGTTTTTAGTAGAAACAGGTGAGTATAATGCAGCTAGCACAGCTCAGTTAATGAAAGAAGTTGGCTTTATCAATATTGAGACCTTTAACGACTTAGCAGGAATGCCTAGGGTAAGTTTTGGGAGAAAACCATGAGTCATATTCAAAATAATATCGATTTAGATCTATTGTCAAAAATTGTAAGTGATTTTTTTTCAAAACACAGCAATTATAGTTCCATCGAAAGAGACTCTTTCGCAGATGCTCTTAAATATCTTTTGTCCTTAGTGAGTAATAAAAAGCAAGAGTGGGGTGAAGAGCGCTTTTTGCATCCAATTAGGGTTGCTTCTATATTAGCGGAAAATAATTTTGACATTGAAACAATATTAGCTGGGCTTTTGCATAATACTCCTTTAGAAGAGAGCTTTGATGAAGAGTATGTTGCTTCTGCTTTTGGTACTGATGTTGCATCATTAATTGTATCGATAAAACGAATAACTGGTTTAAACTTACAATGTTCAACTCTTAAAGAAGCAGACTCAAAGCGAAAAATGGTTTTTGCGCTTGTAAGCGATATTCGGGTTGTTTTTGTTAAGCTTGCAGATAGGTTAGATTTTATTCGTATTGCACAGAACTTTACACCATCAACTCAAAAAGAGCTTGCAAGTGAAGTTGTATATATTTGGACCCCTTTAGCAAATCGTTTAGGGATGGCTAATTTAAAGATTGAGCTAGAAGATTTGTCTTTAAAATATCTTAATCCTGATGTGTTTGCACATTTAAAACAACTTGTGTCATTAAAAAAAGCAGATCGTGAAGAGTACCTTGAAAGCGTACAAAAAGAATTGTATAAAGCATCTCTTCGCTCTGGGTTGAATATTGTTGTGCATACGAGGGCAAAACACTTTTATTCAATTTATCAAAAAATGCGTAAAAAAAATAGGACAGCAGAAGAGCTCTTGGATTTATTTGCTGTTCGAATCCTGTGCGAAAGTGATGCAGATTGTTATACTATGATAGGCTTGGTACATAGCCTCTGGAAGCCCCTAGATGGGCGTTTTAAGGACTTTATTGCTAATCCGAAGTCTAATGGGTATCAAAGTATACATACAACTGTTATAAGAAATAATTCGCCTTTAGAAATACAAATAAGAACTCATGCTATGCACTCTATAGCAGAGTTTGGGGTTGCTAGCCATTGGCTTTATAAAAAAGGATTTAACAAGGATTCTGTAAATGAAGGCGATGTAGAATTAGTAAAGCAACTAAAAACACTTAAAGCGGCAAATACAGATAATGGCTCTTTTTTTCAAGGTATAAAAGAGGATTTACTAGGCGATTCTATTTTTGTTTTTACCCCGTTAGGAGATGTTCGAGAACTAAGAAGAGGTGCAACAGCAATTGATTTTGCTTACTCCATTCATACTACAATAGGGCAAACTATTGTTGGTGCAAAATCAAATGGAAAAATTATTCCTTTGTCTAAACCGCTTGAAAATACTGAAACCATAGAAATTTTAACGAATCCTCAAGCTCACCCAAATATTAATCAGCTAAAAATGGTTGTGTCAAATAGAGCAAGAAGCAAGATAAAAGCATGGGTTAATGAGCATGAAAATATTTTTGAAGTTGAAAAGCAAGCGCAATCAGTATATGAAAAAAATGAGGGATTAGAAAAAAAAGGCAGCAAAAAAAGCTTAACAGAATCAATAAGCCCACGCTCCTCATTAGAGGGTGTTTCTGCTGAAACAGTCAGAATAAAAGTAGATGAAAAGTCAAAATACATGGTTCGATTAGCCAACTGCTGCACACCAACGAGAGATGATGAAATAGTTGGCTATGTTTCACGTGGTCGAGGTATAATTATCCATAGAAAAAAATGCCCCAATTTTGAGCACATTCAAAATATAGAAGAAAGAAAGATAGCGGTAGAATGGCAAAATATTAAGGGCATTGAGGATTTAAAGCGTAAAAAATAGCTTACATTCCTTTGTATTTTTGTTGTCCTTCATCGGTTTTATCGAGGGCTTCAATGTGCTGTGCTTCATGATGTACATAATCCCAGTATTTTTTTCCAAGCTCTTTTTTATTTGTGTCTTGAATTCTTTCCCATTGATATTTTTTAAAAAGATCACGCAAAATAAATTTTTCGCCTGGTTTAATATGCTTTGTTTCATGTTTAGCCATGTCAAGTAAGCTGTCTACATCTTCATGTTCTAGTGTCATAGTATCCTCCTAAAAAATGGTCGCATCATAAGTCTTTGCGATGCGAATAGAGTCTGCATTTATTGCTAGACTCTATTCATATTGTACTATGTAAGTTCGGAATAAGCAAGATGTTGATAGTATAAAAAGAAGGTATATAAAAAATAAAGCGCGATATAAATCGCGCTTTGAAAAATTACATGGTTGCAATAAAGGCCGTGCCTACATCTTTAGATGACTTTATCTTGAGTTTACCACCATATTTTTTTACTTTATCAACAACAAGGCTTAAGCCAACACCTCGACCAGCATATTGAGACACGTCATTGGATGTTGAAAAAGTTGGTGAGGTTAGCAGCTTCATAAGTTCTGCTTTATCTTCTACTGTTATTGCAGAGGAAAGAAGATTTTTCTCTTTACCTTTTTGCAATACTTTTTCATAGTCAATGCCTCTACCGTCATCACCACAATCTATTACTAGTTGATTATTTTCTTTTTTTATAGATAGATGAATTGTAGCTTTTTCAGTTTTATTTTTTTCTTTTCGCTCTTTAGTTGTTTCAATTCCATGTACGCAACTGTTTCGCACTAATTGAAGAACAATATCTTTGATGTCTCGACGCTTTTCTGTTGAAATTTCATCCCATTCCAACTCTTTTACATCAAGTTCAATCATTTTGTATATGCCTTCTTCTGTGCCAGCGTTAATTTTATCAATAGTATTAAGGATTGACTTAACAAAAATACCTCTGCTATCACTACCAAAATTAGATTCAGAGAATTTTGCAATTTTCTTAATAATGCCTTTCATAACATCAACTTCTAGCATAACTTTTTCAAGTTCAAATATTAAAGAGAGTATGTCTGCATAAAGACCACCTCTTCCAATCCTGTCATTGATTTCTGTTTCAATATCATGCAATTTTCCTGCAAAAGTTTCTAATCCTATGATAAGAGCATTTGATTTTATTGCATGAATACTTTGGAATACTTGTTGCAACGTTACAAGGTGGTTGCTTGTATTTCGTTTTAAGGTTGTATTAATTTCGTCAAACTCATGTTCAGCATCGGAAATAAATTCTCCTAATGCCTCTGGTGTTGCATACATGATTTCTGCCATAAGTTTTATTTCTTTTTGGCGATTCATTTCTTCTTCTGCAATTTGTTTTTCGAGTTCATACTCTTTGGTAATATCTTTTACTGTTCCAAGAAGTAGAGGTTTCCCTTGTTTTTCAATTCGTGATACATTAATTGAGAGGTGTTTTGTTCCTGACTCTCCTTTCCATTTAGTATGACTTAATGGATTTATGCTTTCTAAAAGAGTTGTGTCAGGAGTTGTAAACATCATTCCCAAAAAGTCTTCAAGAGAGTCGACTTCATTAGGTAATAGTGTTTTTCTAAATAAAGTTAAAAAGCTAGCTCCTGTGAGATCCTCAGCTTCAAAAATTTCACAAAGATGTTTTGAATATAATGGTTGAAGCATAAAATCTTGGTCTAATAAGAAGGTCCCAAGGTCAATGTTATTTCTGATAGCATTTAACTCTTCTGTTTCTTCTTCAAGTA
>CAYJLQ010000124.1:0-4726 GCA_964370725.1 uncultured Treponemataceae bacterium | reverse complement strand
ATGACAATTATCTTGATGCCTACGAAAAACTTAGAGAAGAATTAGCATCTTTTTCGAAGCCAATTTTAAAAAAGCCTAGCATTATCTTATGTAATAAAATTGATGTTGAAGGCGCAGCTGTTAGAGCAGCAGAGTTAGCTGAAAAGTATAAAGATATTGTATGTTTACCTATGTCTGTTCATACAAAAGAAGGACTAGATAAGGTAAAAAAAGCTCTTATTACATTGGTAGAAGAAGGCGTAAGACCTAATTCGCAAAAAGGGAAAGAGGCTAATACAATTCAGGTAAAAAGTGAGTTTTTACAAGCTCGATCTGAATATACAGAAGAAGATGACGAGATGGTACAATATCCTGGCAGTGAATAATGAAACTTGCAATACTTGGGGGATCTTTTAATCCTATACATATTGGGCACATAGCCTTAGCAAAGAGGGCGATTGAAAAATTTGGTTACGATAATGTTTTTTTTGTACCTGCTTTTCAGCCGCCCCATAAAAATCTTGCACAAGGCGCCCAAAATAGTGATAGGTGTACAATGATTTCTCTTGTTGCAGCAGAAAATAGTTCATTCGCGCTTGAAACATGTGAAATTGATAGAGGTGGAACCTCTTACACTATAGATACAATACAGTATTTGTATGATAAGTACAGAGATTGTTTAGAAGGTAAAATTGGGCTTATTATTGGGGCTGATTTAGTTAAAGATTTCCATCTATGGAAAGATGTTCATACATTGGTTGAAATAACAGATGTTTTGTTAGCTTTTCGTGGTAGTTTAACAGAGATGGAAGATTTTTCTTTTCCATTCAATTATAAAACGATGGAAAATGCTTTATTAGATGTTTCATCACAAGAAATTCGAAACAGTATTAAATGTGGAAAGGACTGGAAAAACCATGTTACTAAAAGCGTTTACGAATATATTCAAACAAAAGAACTCTATAGCTAATGTTATTGACGATAACTTAATTGAAAAGGTTAGAATTTATGTTCTTTCTACTTTATCGCCACAAAGATATGAACATTCACAGCGTACAGCTCAAATGGCGGTGCGTTTAAGTGAACGATACGGTGAAGACAAAAATGCTTGTTTTTTGGCAGCAATTAGCCACGATATGTGTAAAGAGTGGGATAGAAAAGACCTGCAACGGATAGCTATCGAATCTGACGAAGTTGTAACAATGACGGAACTGAAAAAGCCTTCGCTTTTACATGGGAAAGTTGCAGCAGTTATACTTCGTAATAAGTTTTTTATTAAGAATGAAGATATTCTTGAAGCTGTTGCTTGCCATACTTTTGGAAGGAAAAATATGTGTAATATTGCAAAAATTTGTTGTATTGCAGATAAAATTGAGCTAGGAAGGCCTTATATGTCTTCTTCAAGATTAAAAAATCTGTTAGAATTATCATTAGATGATTTATTGAAAACTGTATTAACAGAAATAATAGATTTACGTAAAAAGAAAAAAGATGAAGTTTTTCCAGAAGCTCTCTGGGTGATTGATAAAACTTTTAGTACTTATAGAGATTAAATTACTCTAAAGATAATTGGAGATTTAAATGGCAAAAAAAATGCTATCAGCCGGAAGGCACGTTATTTTTATAGTTCTTATAGTTCTTATATTAGGTGCAATGTCGTTAACCGTCTTTTTTGCATTAAAAACAAATCTTGTAGAAGAAGTTTTAAAAAATGACCAAATTATAAAATTGCTTTTGGTTATTGAAGATGGTGGAGATGCAGTATCTACAACAATTTTAACATATTATCCCGTTTCAGAAAGAGGGGCTATAATTGATATCTTAGGAAACACCGGTGGTATTTATTCAAGCCTTGAACGTGTAGACAGAATAGATGCTGTTTACAAAGAAAAAGGTATAGACGAGTATCGCTCAGAAATTGAAAAGTTGGTTGATATGTCAATCCCTTTTTCAATTGAAATAAGCTTACAAGACTTTGCGATTATGTCGGATCTCTTTGGTGGATTTGATGTTTCGGTTCAATCTCCTATTGATGATGTAGTTGGCGGGGTGTACTACCTATTACCTTCGGGTAATATTAAGCTCGATGGTGATAAAGTTGTTACCTATATGACATATCAAGGTGAACTAGAAGACCAAAGCGAAAAACAGTATCGTATTCAAAATATGGTTGTATCGTTTTTTAAAGCTCTTAATGAAAACGCTAATGAGGTTTTTACTGATAAGTCGTTCAAATATTATGAAGAACTTATGCGTTCCAATATTGGGTCAGATGACTTTTATAATCTATTAGAAACAGTGTCTGGAGTTGATGCAGAGCGTCTTTTCCCGCAAGTTATAACGGGTTCTGAAAGAGTTGTAGATGGTGAAACATTGTTGTTTCCTTACAATGATGGACAGCTTATTAAAGATGTATTAAGTCAAACAGTCATGGCTCTTGTTTCAGAAACTACATTTAGTAGAATATATGCGCTAGAAATACAAAATGGTACAACAGTCCAAGGTCTAGCTAGAAATACTTCTAGCTTACTTAAAAGTACTGGTTATGATGTTGTAAGTGTTGTAAACGCTGCTCATAGTGAGCATGAAACAACTTACATTATTGATCATATTGGAAATGAAGAAGTTGCAAAGGCACTAGCAGATTTTATTCGCTGTACAAATATAGTACGCCCTGAAATTGATGTTAATGTGTCTGAAACAAATCGCTTAGTAGACTACACGATAGTTTTAGGTGCAGATTTTAATGGTAGATATGTGCGCTAGAATTGGGATAATGTTTACAATAGTAGTTAAGTAGGTTGTAAAAGGGGTTTAGAACCGTTTTATGAACCTTAGGGGATGTTTGGCAGGTGTTTATGTCAAAGATATGTATTTTAATTTTTAAGGGTGTCATGATGAGGTTTGTTCCACTACATAGCCAGGGCACTTTTTTCATTTTCGAAAGAAAAGATATATAAAACAGAATAGGAGAATATATGAAAACAAACGCAGAAAAAGCAATGGAAATAGCAGGCTTACTAACTGATTATAAAGGCCTCGATACAATGGTACTAGATGTATCCCAATTAAACTCATGGACCGATTATTTTGTGCTTACAACGGTAAACAGTAGTGCACATTGGAAGGGTTTATATAAGCATGTAAAAGACTATGCTAAAGAAAATGACCTAGAGATTCATGTTCCAAATAAAAAAATTGCATCAGGCGATGATTGGAACCTTATTGATTTAGGGATAATTGTAGTGCATTTATTATCAACAGATGCAAGAAGCTTCTATGATCTAGAAAAACTATGGCATGGTGGAGAGCGTTTGCTATAAGATAATTGTTCATATGTAATTAGTTAATTTTAAAAAAAGAGCTAATTACATATGTAGCAATAATATGTGTTATGAATAATCGTCGTATTCGAAGTCGTCGTCTTCGTAATCAAAGTCATCATCATCTTCATGGTCAAAATCATCAAGATTGCTGAAATCGTCATCCAAAAAATCATCATCGTCAAAATCGTCATCATCAAAATCATCATCAAATGAACTAACTAATATTTTTTTGTGTGTAATTTGCGCATTAACCATGAGCTTCTTCCTTATTTTAATTACGGGTATAATTAAAGAATAATCGTATATTCATTATATGTCAACCGTTTTTTTAAAAAAAGGAGTTTTTTTTTGCAAAAAATTCTAAAACCCTTTGACAAAAGTTTAATTTTTTGTATAATATAAACATGCTTGATGAAGTGATTATTCAATCGCCTGCTAAGTTGAACTTACATTTATTGGTTCATCCTAAACGAGATGATGGGTATCATGATATCGAGAGCATATTTCAAGCGATTGATTTTTTTGATGAGTTAACACTTACAAAAGCTGCAGAACTTGCAACTTGCAAAGTCGAGACAAACTCAACAGAATTACCGCAAGAAAACACTTTGACACATGCTTACAGAGAATTTTGTAAGTATACTGGTATAGAAACTGGTGTTCATGTTAAGCTTGATAAACAGATTTTTTCTGGAGCAGGGCTTGGTGGTGGATCTTCAGACGGGGCAGCTTTAATTCATGCTTTAGATGTTATGTTTCATTGCAATCTAAGTATAGAAGATAAGCTCTATTTGGCCTTAAAGGTTGGAAGCGATGTACCCTTTTTTATACAAGGTGGAGCAGCTATTGTTTCAGGTCGAGGTGAAAAAATTCGTCAGATAGAATCACGAGATGATTTACATTTTGTGGTAATAATGCCGGATGTTCATAGTTCAACAAAAGAAGCTTTTACAGCATTTGATGAGCAAAAGGACAAAGAAAAAACACTAGCGTTAGTAACTTTGCATGAGGCAGAGGATGTGTACCGAGGGCCGGTTGCTGACTGGAGTTTTACAAACAGTTTTACTGATTTGCTAGTAAAACAACACAAATGTATTGGAGATGCATTAATAGCATTAAAAAATACAGGAGCGCTGTTTTCTCAAATGAGTGGATCAGGTGCAGCAGTCTATGGTGTTTTTGATAATGAAGAGGACGCAAAAAAAGCCTACACTAAATTAAGCATAGAATGGGAATGTCGTCTGGCAAAACCTTATTCTATACATCATTGGTAGTTAATACCGATGAAGTGCAATGCAGTGTATAACGTATGTTATGCAATGACTTTGAAACTGAGCTGTATGAGGTGTGATTATGCAAATTACCGAAATTCGCATTAGGCAAATGGTCGCTGATGGTAAATTAAAAGCTTACGTTACTGT
>CAYJLQ010000123.1:0-4730 GCA_964370725.1 uncultured Treponemataceae bacterium | reverse complement strand
ACGTAAAAGGGAAGGCTAAAAAAATAGGCTTTTGCTTTTCGTATGCAATGAAAATAACTCCCGATGGCGATGGAGAAGTAATTAGTTTTTCTAAAGAAATTAAAGCTCCTGAAGTTATTGGAAACCTTGTAGGCGCTAGCCTTTCAGATGCACTTGTTGAACGAGGATGGGAGCGCCCTGAAAAAATTGTTCTTTTAAACGATACAACTGCAGCACTTTTAGCAGGAGCATCAACTGCAACAGGTGGTTTACAGTATTCTTCATATGCAGGGCTCATACTTGGTACTGGTATGAATACTGCTTACATTGAAAAAAATCCAATTAAAAAAATTGCTAACATAGGTCGAAAAGCTCCTGATAGTCAAATTGTTGTTGCAGAGTCAGGCTTATACGGTAAGCTTGCTCGAAGTGAATTTGATATTGCATTTGACAAAACAACAAATACTCCTGGCAGATATGTGATGGAAAAAATGTGTTCTGGTGCATATCTAGGTGCTGTTGCTTCCCTTGCTGTTAAACAAGCATGTGAAGACGGTCTCTTTTCAGATTCTGCTTCAAAGGCACTTTTAAAAGTTGGTACATTTACACTTTTTGATATGGATAGATTCTTTTACACTCCGTTTAACACTGAAACTGTATTAGGTGGAGCAATTTGTCAAGGTACTCAAGAAGATAGGGATGTGCTTTTTGTACTTTTAGATGCATTTGTTGATCGATGTGCACGCTTAACTGCTGCTCTTGTTTGTGCAACTGTATTAAAAAGTGAAGCTGGAACACAACCTAGTTTACCAGTTAGTATACTTTGTGATGGTACTACTTTTTATAAAACTCATAACTTGCAAAGTAGAATACGTGGTTATTTAAACACAGAACTTTTACAAAAAAAGCATAGATACTTTGAAATTGTTACCTTAGACAATGCAATCACTCTAGGAGCTGCTGTTGCGGGAAGCATTGCATAATTTTTTTATGCGAAATAAATGTATTAGTATCTCTTTTTGTTTGCTATTATGCGTGCATTTTATGTATGCGCAATCAAATAACGCTGTTTCTATATTTGAAAAGCTTTCAGTTATAGAAACAGAATATTTTGACATAATTTTTCCAGATGAATCAACTCAAACGGCAGAATATTTAGCAGTTCATGCTGACGATTTATACTTAAAAGCTGCTGATTTCTTGTATGTTGAAAATCTTGTTAGAATGCCAGTTGTTATTACGCAAAAAACAGATGTTCTAAATGCATACTTTACAATTTTACCCTACAGCAGAATCGTTATATACGATACATTGCCAACAGAACCACTCGCAGTTTTTGACGACACTTTATTAAGCGTTTTTTATCACGAACTTGTACATGCCATCTCGTTAAAAAATAGTCAAAAAAATGTTTTTTTATTAGATGATATGACTCCTATTTTTACCTTGCTAGAGATGCCACCTTCTATGAGCGAAGGAACTGCCGTGCTTGCAGAAAGTCTTGATGGCAAAGGTAGATTGAATAGTGCATACAGCACCCTTATATTACGACAAGCAAAAATTGAAAATAAGTTTCCTGATTGGTCAGACATTGCTGGCTCCTATTCTTTATACACTGATTCATCTCTACCATATATATTTGGTGGCGCATTTATGGATTACATGTATACAACCTATGGTGCTTTTAAGCTAAGTGAGTTTTGGGCAGAAAGTGCAAAGGTAAACCTTACACTATATACACAGTCATTTAAAAATGTATATGGGATTTCTATTGAAGATGCTTGGGATGATTTTAGAGAATCTATTGTTGTTCCTGAATTAACCGATACTCCTATTCCATTTTATACTGATAAAAAAGATGCCACCTATTACGATGGACTTGCAGCATCTCCTTATGGTTTTGCATGGCAAGATTATTTTTCAAACGATATATTTTTTTCTGCATACAATGATGAATCCTACAAAGATAAAAAGCTTTATTCTACTGACTTATCAGATAGACTACATTTTTCTCAAGACGGTCGCTACCTTTCAATTTCTGGAACCACGGGCTTAGATAACGCTGAGAATAAGACAATTGTTTTTGATATGTATGATGATAGCATTGAAAGACAACAAAAAAATCTCCGTGATGGTGCGGTGATTGATATGAGCAAAACCTATATTTTCGATAGGGAATCTCCATTTTACGATTTATCTGCTATATTAGCAGGCATTGAAACACGGGGGCAAAATGCCTACCTCTCTCTCTATGATTTGAAAAAGGCAGAATCTTCTACACCTTTACTTTCCATACCTTTTGAATTCGGTGCCATAGCATTTGACCCAGTAGATGCGGGGAATGGGCGAATAATCACATTAGTATATAATAATGGAGAATGGAATTTTTTCTTATATGATGCAGCAACCGATGAAAGAAAAATGTATAAATTGCCTTCTGAATATGGGGCAATTGTAAATGTATCTGCACCATACGCAACAAGCGATACACTCTATATGTCCTTTGCAAAAGATCCACAAAGTCAGCCAGTTTTGGCGAAAATATCTCTTCGTGACTTTTTAACAAATACCCTTACACTGCATGTTCAAAAGGGGCAGCGCTCTGGTGGTGTTTTTTATCCTGTCGTAATTGACGCTCATGCTAATGAAAATGCTACCGAAACATTTGCCTATATATCACGGTTCTATGAAACACGCGCCTTATCTACTATGACTGTTGAAGAAAGCGATTATGACACATATAACTTGGAACGGTTTTATCCTGATATTGTGTTTCCTATAACACAAAACTTTGAAAGGAAAAATTATAATCCGTTAAAATATTATTTTGATGGTATGTTTATTCCATTTATTGGGTCTGTTAATCTTACTCCAATTGACTCTGAACTTGCTACAGGCTTTTCTTTGGGTTCCAGCGCTTACTTCTTAGACCCTGTTGAACGTCTATTAATTGGTGGTGGCGCAGGGTATGATGTTTTAAAGCATAGTTTTACAGCTACAGCTTCTACTATTTTTACTAATACAAACCTTATGCTAACAGGGGATGCATATATAGAACTGGATGAATCCACCTTAGAAACAAGTGCAACAAAACTTTTTGGGGATCTTTCTTTTCCTATTTTTTCTGATTATAATAGGTTAGGATTTTCAAACACATTTAGATTATTCTATCAACGTGAAACTAGTAACTTTCTGTATGAAGGTCTAACAATCGATAATATGGCAGCAGTGTACTTTTCTCATATTAAGCTACAAAATGAATCGTATTATTCTAGACGTGGATTATTATTACTTAACCAAGTGTATACGAATAAATATTTAGGAACTGATATACGGGTAACAAATGATACCTTGTTTGGTAATATAGCATCGGCTGAAATATATGTACCTTTTTTAATTCCAGTTAAAAATCCATCGAGGTTTACCGTAAATTTACCTTTTTCTATTTCTTTCCTTAAATTTTTTAACTATGATGCCGACTGGGAAATTCAAGGAAAAGCTGTTTTATTTGCCTATGAAGTACAAAAAGCAATTCCATTAATCCATATATTTTTACAGAGGCTAACGCTAGATGGAGGAACGTCCTATATTTCATACAAAGATGGAACAGATGCGCTGTTCTTTCATTCAAATATATATGCGACTATGGCGCTTAATGCTGGGTTAGGGGCAGGATATCCTGTCGATGTAGGCTTGTCATTAATATGGGATATGCAAAAACAACACACAGAGGCATTAAAACTAGAGCTTAAATTTGCTCTAAATTTATAAGTTTTATGTAAAAATAGCTATACAATTTTTTGAAAATTGGTGTATAATAATAGTGTATAGGTAATAGAGTTTGATAGTATACTTATACAAAGGTTATGTTTTAGGAGTTAATTTTGTCACGAGGGAAAACAATTGGAAAAATATTTGCAATGCTTATTCTTATTGTAATATTAATTTTGGGTGGAATGCTGTGGTTTGATTACTTAGGAGTAATAAATGCACGCACAATGTTTGCCCCTGTATATACAATGTTAGGCCTTCAAGTACAAACATCATCAACTACAGAAACCGTAGATACAACACTTATTGCAAATCTTGAAGATGACCGTTTTTCAAAACGCTTAGAATCGCTCGATATATTAAGAGAAGAACTTGACCAAAGGGAACAGAGCATTGCTATTGCTGAGGATCAAAATGTTCAAATTGCTTCTGAACTAGAAGAGATGAGGGTATCTCTTGAAGAGCAACAAATAACATTTAATAATGAAGTTCGAAAATATGATGACAGAAATATAAATATAGAACAAAATGCACGAGACCTTGCATCTATGCGCCCAATTGATGCCGTAGAAATATTAAATGAAATGGACGACCAAGATTTAATAGACACAATTCGAAAAGTAAATGAGATTGCTGAAGCTGAAGGTGCAGCCTCCCAAGCTTCAAACTGGTTATCCATGATGCCAGCAGACAGAGTTGCAGAAATTCAAAGAAAGATGTCTTCTAAGCCAGCCTCTATTAATTAATAATTAACAATTAATAATTAATAATGTGGTGGGTAGAGCAGGGAAGAAGATAATATCCACAAGAATTACACAGATTTATGAGATTATGCTTAGAGGGGCATTGCTAGGTTTTAGGCGTATCGAGCAAACGTTCTATCAGTGCTTGAGCAAAGTATTGTGTCATCCTGAGCGAAGTCGAAGGATCTTATCAGCAGGAATTAAAAAGTATTTAGAGGTAATACTGAATACTGTAGC
>CAYJLQ010000122.1:0-4749 GCA_964370725.1 uncultured Treponemataceae bacterium | reverse complement strand
AATATAATTTTTTACGATTTGTGAGTTTAAAAAGCGTTAAGGGTCCGGGACGAATCGCAACGTCCCGGCGGTTTTTTGCTACTTTTTTGGCGCCAAAAAAGTAGAACCCCAAAAAGGTTACTTTTTATAAAAAATATAAAGCGTTCCACGGCTGCAAGCCGTGAAATTCTGAGTTTATATTTCTGTTATATTTTTTTACCTTTTGTTTAGACTTCTGTTATTGCCATGTAATGAGTGTAGTGTAGATTATATTCATACAATGAATGTTGTAACAAACGAGGAACGGCATACAAGAGTTTGCCAGCTACAAAAAAAATGAAACGTTGTTTCAAATATGTAGATAAAAGCCTCTGCAATAACAGCACTTACTAAAGTGACAAAAGGAGTTAATTATGAAATTAACAAAACAAATTGGAAAAAATGTATTGGTATGTATGCTTGCATTAACAAGTATGACAGGAATGGTATTTGCTTCTGGATCAAATGAAGTATCAACAAGTTCCGTAATTCCGGGGAACAGTTGGGCTGGTGTTATTGATGGGATTGGCATTGACCTAGCAATTGATGTAGAAAAAAACATAATTGAGGGGGAAGCAACCAACCTCACTAATGGCGACCTTTCAATGGTTCAATTGAGTATTGTTTCTGCGCATGATTCTGCTATTGCAAGTGTAGTACTAGGAACCCCTGGCGACCTTGAGTTCCATGAATCAACAATAAAAGAAAACACAACAGTGTTAGCAGCTGGATCTTCTGTTCCAATTATGTTTTATCTTACTAGCACACAAACTCAAGAATTAATGAATGATGGTTGGAAAACAAGTATTGATTCAGACAATGCACCTAAATTTGGATTATATGAAAAAGGTGAAGTACTAGTAAACAAGGCACAACCACTGCATGATGCATACACTTCAAGTGAATCTGGTGTACAAACAGTTGTAAGTTACAGCTATGAAGATGAGGGTTTTTCTGGAACAATAACTAACTATACTAACAAAGTTGTAGACGCTATTGAAACCAATATTGTCTTAAATAATGGCGAAGTATTTACTGTTAGAGACAGCAATGTTCAACCAGGAGAAACTGTATCATTATTCTACGGTGCAGGAATATCTGGATTTAGTATGTATGCAGTAGAAACTATCATAAAATAACATTTAGAAAAACACAAAAGGACTAGGTAGAGGTTTATTGCAATAAACCTCTACCTTTTATTTACGGCACGCAACCAATTTAATTCGTACTTCTACATTATCATCTATACATCACACCTTTTCCTATGAGACCCACATCGCATGTTGGAACACTTTGAATAAACTCATCATTTAATTTTCGAACTTTCTTTTTCAATTTTTTTTTAAGAAGCTTACTTGCACCATTACTCGCAAGTTTACCTGTAATTACAGCGGTAGGTAATCCAGCTGGGCTAAATACCCACTGCCCTGCTTGAAGAATATTTTTCATAGGTGTTTTTGTAGAGTTAGCTATACTAATAGTTTTATTTATGCATGGCATTACATTATTCGTAAAGGCCCAACCAGTTATAGCTCCATCTGAGTTTCCTGTTAAACGTTCAATGGTCAGAGGAGTTGAAACTATGGTTTGAGTAATTGCACCATGTAAATCCGGAAAAAGGCTCCTTTCCAGAATATCTACAATAGTTTGAGCTACAAATTCTTTAAAACTACTATATAAGTCTGCACTTTTTATTTTCTTTACAACATCATAGCTCAATAGAGTGCTAACAATTAAGCCAGATTTTCCTTTTGGAGCCAAGCTTGGGTCTCTAAGCACTGGAATAGATATTTCATAGGTTGTTTTTTCAAGATATTCTTTACACCAAGTCATCAAAGCCTCGCTATCAAGACTCAATGCACATACCTCATCACAATCCATGCTTAAAAGCCCATCTTTTACCGGTGTATAAAAACAGTGCTCAGAACAATAATCTGAAAAATACTCTGGTGGTAAATCTACCATTGCATATAAACTTAAGACGGA
Organism: uncultured Treponemataceae bacterium; assembly: GCA_964370725.1. Lineage (GTDB taxonomy): Bacteria > Spirochaetota > Spirochaetia > Treponematales > Treponemataceae > CAYJFX01. Next base: position 2,745 of record CAYJLQ010000122.1, on the reverse strand, counting down.
GTCTCCTCCACGAAGATTTTCTATTTCGCTTTTCCTAGTTTTAATTGCTTTTATTTGTCTTCGATTCTGCATTTTTGTAATATCAATAGCATTATACAAAGCTCTTGAATCGGATGCCCAAATAAGAGACTTATAGGTATATTCTGAGCCTGTTTGATCTGTAATAGTGTTCTTTGCAGGATTTATTCTACTCACTTGAGTGCTTGTTTGTATAACCCCACCGTTGTTAATAATATACTCTTTTATACTTTGCGTTAGCATGCCTGTTCCACCTTTAGGGTACATGTAATCGCAATGAATATTAAAATAGCTTAGTGCAAAGAAAGCAGAACTATCCTTAAAAAAATGTTGCCCAATCATATCAACTAGCTTTGGATTTTTTGTAAACTTAAAAAGATATTCATAAACTGGAACCTGTAATTCATCGCATTTCTTTAAGCTTTTTACAAACTTCCACATCCAAGGTAAAAGCTCTTGAAATATGTATTCTTTATCATTTTTCAAATCTTTAAAAAGTGGATTGTCAACTGCATACATATTATCCATATATTCCATTATTTTTTTTATTTCAGCAATAATAACTTCAACATCCTTTTCATTATCAGGAAAGGTGTATTTTAAGAGCTTTTCATAATCATTAATGCTATCCTCACTACATACTTCAATCATATTATCTTCTATTCCAGTAGTAACATTATTATCCAAAAACTCAACACTTATTCCAAGATCTTTTAGCATAGATAGGACACCTGTTGACACTTCTATTCCCCTAATGCCGCAGTCAAACATAAATCCTTTATGGTAAAATGATTTAACTAAGCCTCCAACTTCCTTCTCTTTCTCAAAAAGCATTACCTTAAATCCCTCCCGACAAAGATAAGCACACGATGTAAGCCCCGCAATTCCACCACCAACAACAATTGCATCATAGTTTTCCATAAAAACTCCTTTACAACAAATCACGAATTACATATACGGTGAAATCAGTTTTAATGATTCCTCAAAAATCCTTTTACCCAGAACTCTGTCCGTGGCATGCTTTGCAGCTACTTCTTCATGAGTTAAGTTAAAATACTTTCCGGATGTTTTTTCAAGTTCTTTTGCCGCAGATAAATAATAAATAGCTTTGCCGGCAATTTCAGGATCTTTTAAAAACCTAGATGTAACATACTTGGAAAAAAATCGATACAACCAGCCATTATTGCTACCTATTGCAGTTTTTACTTCTCCAGGATGCACTGCATTAATGGTAACATCTTTTGACGATAGCTTATCTGATAACTCCCATACGCTCATTAACTGAGCAGTTTTGGAAGCGCCATAACCTCTAAGTCCTGTGTATACCCTTTTATTCCAATGTAAGTCATATTCTTTTAATACATTAAAGCGGTGTCCCTCAGAGTTTACTTGAATAATTCTAGAAGGAGCGCTTTTTATAAGAACATCTTTAAGTAAGAGCGTAAACAATAATGAAGCAAGGTGATTTACACAAAATACAAGTTCAAAGCCATCGCTAGCATAAACCTTTTTTGTAGAATGAAGGCCTGCACAGTTAATTATAACATCAATTCTTTTATGCTTAGATACTATTTCGTCTGCAGCCTTTTTCACGTTAGATAAATTACTAAAATCTGCAATAACAATATCAATATTAACGGTATTTGAAGCCAACAATCTATTTTTTACAGACTCTGCTTTATGTTTATTTCTTGCTACTAAAATAAGATTTGCATTATGTGCTACAAGTTCTTTTGCTGTTTCAAAACCCACTCCTGAAGTTGCACCTGTAATAACACAGACTTTTTTTGTGAGCATCTCATTTGTTGTTTTTTGTTCTTTGTTCCGATTTGCTAAAAATGCTAATTCATCAGGAACCTTATAGCTAAAGAATCCAACTAGCTGTTGCCATATATTGGTTAATGAAAATATAATTGTATTCATCTTATTACCCAAAAAACCGGCTCATAAAACTTCGATACATCTTGTTAAAACCAGGAATACCATTAAAAATATCCCCCCATAAATCGTAGTAATCTCGCTGATTAATTATCTTTCCATTTTCGCCCAAAGTTAGTTTTGTGAAGCCAAAAATTGGTGTATCAGGTGATTTTCTAAAAGACATTGTCATCTTCCAATCAAAGGCGATTACATTCCCGTTTTGTATAATGTCGTTTAAGTCCATTCGTAAGCTTGTGCAACGTTTTGTTAAGCGGTTACACAATGCTTGAAAGTTTTCAAAGCCTTCTATTCGTTGAATACAATCTTGAAATACAACACTTTCATCATAATAGGGGAAAATATGTGTCCAGTCGGGAAGTCCATCGGCATTATACGTTTTAGACCACATAGTTCTTACTGTTTCTGGGCAAAGAAAATAACTGGGAACAAGTTCTCCTTTTTTTAACAACACAACATCACTCATAAAACAACTCCTTTTTATTTTTTTGTGCAATTTTGTTATATTGTTTATTATATACAATATTATACATATGTGCAAGTTTGAAAATGTAAATTTTGTTTACATTTCGTACAAATGTTTGATTTTTTAAGATATTTTTAAGGAAATGACGCAAGGGCGGAGGCGGATATCCTTTTTGCAAAGCAAAAAGATTGGAGCCGTAGACCGACCCCGGACATGGCAACCTGTGTGTTGCCATGTCCGGGGTGGCGCCCAAAACACTTAAATCCCTCTTTACAATTACTGCATTTCCTGTTATATTATTAAAACGTGGCTTTGCCATAAGA
>CAYJLQ010000121.1:0-4798 GCA_964370725.1 uncultured Treponemataceae bacterium | reverse complement strand
CAACACTTTCACTTTATGAAGATGCAGAAGGTTCAATTGAAAACTTCTACATGATTATGTGTGATTACTACAACTTCTAATAATTATTAATTAATAGTTATCAATGAGTTATTAAGCACAAAGTACACAAGATTAGTAATAATATGTGTGCTTTGTGTTTTATGGTATAGTTTTAATATGCACATTTTTTGTGTTTATTAATGCTCTACTATACTATGAAAATCTACATTATTGTTACAACTATAAAGTACATGTAACAAAGAGGAATTACGCAATAATTCCCCGTATACAAAAATAAAAGGATGATATTGTTTTGAAATCTGAATATGTATTACAAATGGAAAACATATCAAAATCGTATGGCGATAATGCTGTATTGAAGAATGTATCTTTACGAGTGAAACCAGGTGAAATTTTTGCACTTATTGGTGAAAATGGAGCTGGTAAGTCTACTCTTATGAACATTCTTTTTGGTATGAAAGTTATCCATCAAACAGGCGGTTTTGAAGGATCAGTAAAGGTTGATGGAGAAGAAGTAAACTTTTCATCACCTAACGATGCTATGAAGGCGGGAATAGGAATGGTTCACCAAGAATTCATGCTTATCCCAGGCTTTACAGTTGCAGAAAACATTAAAATTGGTCGTGAACCAACTGTACCTACAGCCTTAAGCCGTGTATTTGGTCCAAGTTTAGAAAAGCTTGACTGGCAGCAAATTAATAATGATGCAAAAGAGTCACTAGATTCTATTGGTATGAACATTGACGAATACAGTAAAGTTGCAGGGCTTCCTGTTGGCTATATGCAATTTGTTGAAATTGCACGTGAAATTGACAAAACTGCTGTTAAAGTGCTTGTATTTGATGAGCCAACTGCAGTACTTACTGAAAGTGAAGCTACAAAACTTCTTGAAGTAATGCAAACAATAGCTTCAAAAGGTATTGCGATTATATTTATCACACACCGTTTGTCAGAAGTTATGGATGTTGCCAATACAATGACTATTTTACGTGATGGCCAAGAAGTTGAAACAAAATCAATTAAGGACACCAATGTTGTAGAAATAGCACAACTTATGGTTGGTCGAAAAATTGAAAAATTAGTTGACAATAAAAAAGAAATAGACTTAAGCACAGCTGAAACAGCAGTAAAAGTAAACTCTTTAATGGTAGAAATGCCAGGTGAAAAAGTTAAAGGTGTTGACTTCGAAGTTAAAAAGGGTGAAATATTTGGTATCGGTGGGTTAGCTGGTCAAGGTAAAATTGGTATTCCTAACGGTATTATGGGTATTTATCCTGCAAGTGGTGATGTAGAAATCTTTGGTAAAAAAATTGATTTTACAAAACTAGGAGATGCACTAAGCTCAGGTGTTGCATTTGTGTCTGAAGATAGAAGAGGTATTGGTCTTTTATTAGAGGAAAGTATTGAAAAAAATATTATTTTCAATGCACTTACAGTAAAAAGAGATTTTTTAAGTAAAATAGGACTATTAAATCCTACAAAAGCAAATAAACACACAAAAGAAATGATTAAGCTTTTAGATATTCGCTGTACAGGGCCACATCAACATGCTGGCCGATTGTCTGGTGGGAATCAGCAAAAAGTATGTCTGGCAAATGCGCTTAGTTTAAGTCCAAAAGTGTTAATGGTTTCAGAGCCTACACGAGGTATTGATATTGGTGCAAAAAAACTTATCATGGAACACTTAGTAAAACTTCGTGATGAAGAAGGTATTACTATTATTATGGTTTCAAGTGAACTTGTTGAACTTAGAAGTATTTGTGACAGAATTGCCATTGTTTCTGATGGTGTTATTTCAAGTATACTTAATCCAGATGACTCAGATGCAGACTTTGGTTTAGCAATGAGCTCAGTACAAAAAAAGGAAAGTAAATAACATGATTCAAGCTATTAAAAATTCAATTCAAGACTTTGGTCTTCCAAGAACAATCATATTTTCTTTTTTCCTCGTTTTAATGGTTACAGCAGCTGCCTATGGAATGGATATTTTAGTTCTTTTAGGTGATATTCTTCGCCGTTGGGGTATGTATGGTATCTTGGTACTTGCTATGGTACCGGCTATACAATGTGGTATTGGACCTAACTTTGGTGTAACAATTGGTATTGTTGGTGGTCTTATTGGTGCTCTTATTTCAGTAGAATTTAGAAGTAATGGTTACTACGATGCGCTTACAAGTCCAGAAGCAATTGCATTTGTAAGTATTGCCGTTGCTGTTTTCTTAGGTTTGGCAATATCTACTGTGTTTGGTTATTTATACGGTTTATTGTTAAATCAAGTAAAGGGTAGTGAAATGACTGTTTCAACCTACGTTGGTTTTTCAATCGTAGCACTAATGAATATTATGTGGTTATTAATGCCGTTCAAAAGCCCTACATCAATCTGGCCATTGGCTGGAGAAGGACTTAGAAATACCATAAGCTTAGAAAATGATTTTTCATTTGTAATGAATAATTTTCTAGGATTTACTATTGGTGCAGAAACAAAAATGGTTGATGGTGTAGAAACTCTTGTAGGTGGTATGTATGTTCCTACAGGTCTTTTACTTGCATTCTTTGCCTTTTGTGTAGCTATGTATTTATTCACAAAGAGTAGAACAGGTATTATGATGACTGCTGTAGGTAGTAACCAAAATTATGCAAGAGCTGCTGGTATTAATGTTAACAAAATGAGAATTATGGGAACAACTATTTCTACTGCTCTCGGTGGTGTAGGTATTATTCTTTATGCTCAAAGTTTTGGATTTTTACAATTATACAATGCTCCTCAAATGATGGGGTTCTCTTGTGTAGCATCAGTACTTATTGGTGGTGCATCAATTGGTAGGGCAAAAATTGCGAACGTACTTTTAGGTACATTCTTATTCCAAGGAATTTTAGCAGTTGCGCTTCCAGTTGCAAACCTTATTATTCCAGAAGGTAACTTATCAGAAATATTACGTATAATTATCTCAAATGGTATTATTCTTTATGCCTTGAGTAAATCTAAGGGTGGTGCAAAAAAATGAGCAATCCATTAAATAAAAATATAAAAAACTTTTTTGTAAAAAACAATGTAACAGTTCTTTTTGTTGCTTTGTGTGTGGGATGTTATTTTGCATCTGGTACAACATTAACGTTCCTTTTGCCAGAACTTTTTACCCGTATTGGTAGAAATACATTTATGGTTTTAAGTCTTTTAATTCCTGTTGTTGCAGGGCTTGGGCTTAACTTTGGTATTGTTCTTGGAGCTATGGCTGCTCAGATTTCTATATTCTTAGCAGTTCTATTTGGTATATCAAGTTTTGAAGGTATTCTATTTTGTGCTGCAATTTCAGCTTGTTTAGCAATTGTATTTGGATACTTAATTGTTAAACTCTTTAACAGTATGAAAGGAACTGAAATGATTGGTGGTTTGGTGACTGGTTATTTTTCTGACGGTTTATACCAATTACTATTCCTTTTTATTCTAGGTGGAGTAATTCCAATTGCAAATACTGAACTTATGATTTCAACTGGTGTTGGTGTTAAAAATGCTATAAATCTTAGAGATAACTTAAAATATGCAATCGACGACATGCCAATGTTAAACATCTTATACTTTGCTCTTATTGTAATGGTTCTCGTTGTAGCTATTACGCTTATATACCGAATTGTTAAAAAGAATGACTTGGGATTAAAGAAATTATTAAAAAAATGCATTCCTTTAACTGCGCTTTTTGTATTAAGTTTTATCCCAATGGTGCATGATTTTTTATCTCAACCACGGCTAATTCTTTTACAAGCAATTGAAATTGGTGGTCTAATAACAGTTGTTTATTGTATAATAAGAATTGCCATTGATATGATAAAAGCAAAGAAAGCTGGTGTTAAAGCTTGTCCTTTAAATAGCAAAAAGTATCTTATGGCTATAGTTATTTCTATAGTTGCATACGGATTAACCTATGTGGCTCCTATTTATGCTGCAGTACAAATGGTGCAATTACCTGTGTTAACATATCTATTAATTGCTTCTCTTTGTTTATTTATTCCTTGGTTTATGAACACTCGCCTCGGACAAAATATGAGAACTGTTGGACAAAATAGAGATGTTGCAACATCTGCAGGTCTTAATGTAAACAAAATCAGAATTATTGCTATGATTATGTCTACAGTACTTGCAAGTTGGGCTCAGCTTATTTCGATACAGAATATTGGAACTATGTCTACTTATGGCTCACATAACCAAGTAGGTTTATATTCAATTGCAGCTCTATTGGTAGGTGGTGCATCTGTTCAAAAGGCAAATGCAAAACAAGCTATATTAGGTGTAATTTTGTTCCATACATTATTTATTCTCTCTCCTGTTGCAGGAACACAGCTTATGGGTAATGCACAAATTGGTGAATACTTCCGTGTATTCGTAGCATACGGTGTTATCGCAGTAAGCCTCGCAATGCATGCTTGGAGAAGAAAGTCTGGCAAAAAGTTGTAAATTGCACGGCAGGGATGCCGTGCTAAACTCACGACGTTTTTGCTCCGCAAAAACTCGGTAAGTTCATTCAACAGGACGTTGAATGAACGACGCATGCTTGGAGAAGAAAGTCTGGCAAAAAGTTGTAAATTGCACGGCATTATGGAAAGCAAAAGGGGCTGTCTAAAAAGTTTAATAACTTGGTCGACAGCCTTTTTTTATTTTAAATAATTTTACTTGTCAGATGTATAATTTCATGCGGACCATCATGGTTTTATGGTTATTGAAGAATACGATGAAGATAGGCTATTAGATGCATGTCTTTTTATGGATAATGCAGAATGTGAA
>CAYJLQ010000120.1:0-4823 GCA_964370725.1 uncultured Treponemataceae bacterium | reverse complement strand
GTTTTACAATTGCAGATAAAGTATCAGTCGCCTGCTTTACAGGAGAAATAATATCCCGCGTTACAGCCTCTGGTAAATCATGAAAAAGGGCTGAAAAATAATTATTATACATTCTTTTTTTGCAAAACTCAAAATCCTTTCCTGTTTCAGATGCATGAAATTTTGCAGACTGGCGACTTAAAAGAAGCGAAAGAATTGCTACAAAAAAAGAGTGTCCCAATACGGTTGTTTTTGGAACACGTGGAGTTTGATTCCACCGTATTTGAAAGCGAAGCTGTTCAATAACCATTAAAAACTCATATGGGCGCTGTTTCATCATTAAAAGCTGTAAGCCAGTTAAATCTAAATAAGGCTGAATATCACCGTACAAGTCCCTCTTAATGCTTTTTAAGCGAAAATCCTCGTTCACTACTGCTAGCATTTCAAATTCTCTCAAAGCAGAATACTTGTGGGCAGCTTTTAAAATACGTTCAGTATGAGTAATAAGCCTATTTCGATCGTTTTGCTCTTTTGTGTATTGAACAAACATCTCAAAAAGCTCTTCATCGTCTTTCATAAGATCCTTGTACTGAGACAAAATCCATTCATTTAAACGTTCATACTCTTGAGGATATTCGTTCTTTATCCGCCTTTGAAGCGGCGATTTTATATCACAGAGGGCAATTTTTCGAAGAATATCAAAGAGAGATGCATACATAAGCCACTCCCAATCAATTTCCTTGCCCTCTTGCTCTTCAAATTTTGCAATCATGTATGCAATAACCATTTTTTCGCTCGACTTATCCATTTCAATCATGTCAAATGGGCGAACTAAATCGGTCCAACGTTCTATAGAGAACCCTTCAAAGAGCTTTAATATAAAATCTTTACAAATCATTCTAGCTTGATCCTTGTTCGTATGGCTTACCAGCAACTCTTGGAGCATAGTTTTTGCCACTAAAAATTACTAGCGCTAATAGCGTAATTGCGTATGGAAGCAAACTAAAGAACTCTGACGGAAATAAATCCCTCAAAGCAGGAATGTTTACAACGTAAATTGCAAAGGCTACTGCAGAACCAAACAAAATGGAAGAACCAGTAATACCTAGTGGTCTCCAGCGTCCAAATGAAACAGCAGCAATAGCAATAAATCCAGCACCATTAATAGTGTTAGATGTATATTGAATTGTTTGAGTTAATACTAAACAGCCACCAGCAAGACCTGCTAAAACACCCGAAATAAGTACGGCAATATAGCGCATTTTACGAACTGGTACACCAGCAGATTCAACAGCATGAGGATGCTCACCACAAGCTCGTAAACGTAAACCAAATGGTATCTTGTACAAGAAAAACCATGCTCCAACTATTACTACAAGTGCAATGATCGCTGTAGGATAAATGCCAAAAGCACCAGGTAACATACCAAGCTTATATTGGCGAGTTCTATCTGCATTAAATAAAATTTGAGAAAAGAAAATTGTTAAACCAGTAGAAAGAAGGTTTACACCAGTACCAGAAATAGTTTGGTCGGCATTTAAAGAAACTGCTGCATATGCATGAAGCAATGAAAAAATACCACCTGTAATTGCTCCAAATAATAGGGCAATCCAAATTGAACCAGTAAAACCACCTTCTAATAAAACATGGGTAGCAGCAGCAGTAAAAGCTCCCATCCCCATTAAACCTTCAAGGGCAATATTTACAACACCAGACTTTTCACAAATCATACCACCAGCGGCAGCAATTAAAATTGGAGAAACAATCATTAAAATTGAAGGAATCATTCCAAATAAAATATCCATTATGCATCTCCTTCATTAGTTTTATCAAGTGCTATCTTTCTCTCTAGCTCTTTCTTTTGTTGATATGCTAAATACATCTTTAATCCAGCTCGTAGTGCAATAAATACAACAATTAAGCCTTGAATAATAAGAGTAATTTCTTTTGGAATACCATTGTCTTGCATAATACCTTGAGCACGTGCAAGCATACCAAATAAAAGACCTGCAACCAAGGTTCCGCCAGCGGTTGAATTGCCAACAAGTGCTACAGCAATACCAGCAAATCCATACCCCTCTAAAACGGCAGGTATACGCCCATATTCAAAAGAACCAAGTGCAACAGATGCACCAGCAAGCCCTGCAAAAGCTCCAGAAATTGCCATTGCAAGAACAATGCTTCTAATAACAGGAATACCAGAACAAAGAGCAGCATCCTTATTAAACCCTGTAGCTCGAAGACCAAACCCAAGGTTTGTTTTTTCCATTAAAAACCAATATAGTAATACTGCAATGGCAACAAATAAAATACTCATGTTCATTTTAGAAGTATTAGTTAAAGCATCTAAAAAATCTAAGCGAAGTGATGCAGTTTCTGGGTAGTTAGGAGTTTGATAGGTATTTGATCCAGGAATGCGAAGCAATACTATCCTACTTAAATACAATGAAATGTAGTTTAACATAATTGTCGCAACAACCTCAGAAACCTCAAATTTTGCCTTTAAGAATCCAACAAGACCACCCCAAATTGCACCAGCTACAACAGCAAGAACAACAGCAAGCATCCAGTGAATACCCAATACTTGAGGGCCAAACATTGCAATAACGGTAGCAGTAGTAAGACCAACTAAATACTGACCTTCACCACCAATGTTAAAAAGTCCAGCACGAGCCGCAAAACCCATTGTTAAACCACAAAGAATGTATGGAACTGAAATATTAATCCATTCACCTACATAGCGAATTTCCCATTTCATTTCCCCACGATTATTCCAAAAAATACCCGTAATAACTTGTAAAAAAGATTCATACATCCCTAAAGGATTTCTACCAACTACAAGAACTAGTATAGAACCTACAAAAAAACCTAAAAGAACTACCAAAACAGAAACAGCAGAATCTGAGTGTAATAAAAAGTTTATAAAGGCGTGTCTGTTGTAATCAACTTGTTTTATTGTTTTTTGCTTCATGAAGCAACCTCACTTTCTTGTTTCTTAGAACCAGCCATCATAGCACCAATCTCGCGCTCAGTAATTTCGCCAGCATTCGATAGCCCAACAATAGAGCCCTTCGAAATAGTCGCAATTCTATCACAAAGATTCATAATTTCATCTAGTTCAAATGAAATAAGAAGCACAGCAGCGCCTTGATCTCTAATTTCAATAATACGCTTTCTAATGTACGAAATAGCACCAACATCTAAGCCTCTGGTCGGTTGAGCAACAATAAACACCTCAGGAGTAAGTTCAACTTCACGGGCAATAATAAGCTTTTGTTGGTTACCACCAGACATGCTACCAGTTCTAGTATGAGCGCCACGCCCAGCTCGAATGTCAAATTCCTCAATAAGCTGTGTCGCCTTTTTGTCCATGGCAGCAAAGTTTAAAATCCCCATGTTCTGTGTGTATGGAGCTTTGTAATAATTTTTAATAACGGTGTTCTCAGCAATTGAAAACTCAGAAACAAAACCATGCTTGTGACGGTCTTCTGGAATATGAGCAATACCAGCTTCAATTCTCTTTCTAATCGAGTATTTTGAAATATCATTCCCGTTTAAGAAAATTTGCCCAGATTCAATAGGAGAAAGCCCTGTAATGGCATAAATAAGCTCAGATTGACCATTTCCATCAACCCCAGCAATACCAACAATTTCACCAGCTCTAACGCCTAAGGTTAAATCGTTAACAGCCATATGACCACGAGAGTCCTTAACTGAAATGTGCTTTAAACCTAAAACAGTTCTAGAAGGATTAGCAGGAGACTTTTCAATGTTAAACTCAACAGCCTTTCCAACCATCATCTCAGCAAGATCACTTTCAGTAACATCAGCAACGTCAACAGTATCAATAAGCTTGCCTCGCCTTAAAACTGTACAGCGATCTGCAACAGCCTTAATTTCCTTAAGCTTGTGAGTAATAATAATAATAGTTTTCCCCTCTTCTTTCAAAAGACGAATAATGTTAATTAGTTCATCAATCTCTTGAGGAGTTAAAACAGCAGTAGGTTCATCAAAAATAATAATGTTAGCATTTCTGTATAAAACCTTTAATATTTCAACCCGTTGTTGCATACCAACGGTAATGTCTTCAATTTTAGCACTTGGGTTAACCATAAGACCATATTGCTCAGAAAGCTCTTTAACACGCTTTTCAGCAACCTTTAAATCTAAAATCCCAAATTTGTTAGTAGACTCAAGACCAAGTACAATATTCTCAGTAACAGTATAATTGTGTACAAGCTTAAAATGCTGATGTACCATCCCAATACCAAGAGCAGTAGCATCGTTCGAGTTTTTAATAGAAACCTGATTTCCATTAACAGAAATTGTTCCCCTGTCGGCAGCATACGAGCCAAAAAGAATCGACATAAGGGTGGACTTCCCTGCCCCGTTTTCACCTAAAAGCGATAACACCTCATTGTTGCGAACACTAATAGTAACGTTATCATTGGCAACAACACCAGGAAAAGTCTTGGTAATTCCAACCATTTCTATAATATTTTCATTCATGTAAGTAAAGTCCATTTTTTTTAGGGCGTTCCCCCGCAAGGCGGGGTCGCTCTTTTCGCGGTTCCGCCATTCGGCTCCATTCTCGCCTGTACAGGCTCGAACCGCTTAGCGGCCGCTACAATCCCTAACGCATGCAAGTTTTTGCGCATAAGCGCAAAAACTTACAAAATAATTATACATTGTTAATTATTAATTATTAATTGATTAGTCGTCTTTAGCACCTAAACCAGCAGGAACAGCCCCTGCAGCTAAAGCATCTTTGTATGTTTTGTAAACCATAATATCGCCAGCAACAATGTCAGCTTTAATATCTTCAACTTGGTCAATAATGTCAG
>CAYJLQ010000119.1:0-4831 GCA_964370725.1 uncultured Treponemataceae bacterium | reverse complement strand
CCATCTGAATACCGATCTGCAGTATCTATCTCAAAAGAATCTGGCTACGGTATACCAAACTCTGAAAATCATATTACTTCAATTATTCGAGAGTGATAGCTTTGTAAAATATTTCATCTAGTCTATTTGTATCTTCCCTTGAAGATTTTCCCTGTTTATGCTATTGTGTATATATGAAAAATAAACGTTTACAAAAAATTGTAATTAGTACAAGTGTAATACTTCTTCTTATCCTTTTTGCAGGATGCTCAGGTATTCAAGGTTATGGAGTTCTTCTTTGGTCTGTTCCTGAACATGGGCTTTCAGACGGAGATGTCGTTCCTGTTTATTTAAGATCTAATATTGGAAAAATATATGCAATTGGTGTTCCTGGAACAAAAACTAAAATAGAAGTGCCGCTTTGGCAAATTACTGAGCCTGAATCAAAACGAAAGGCGACAAAAAGAGCAGAGCTGCTTCTTGAATATAAATATCAATACGCTTCAGTAAAAATAGATGGGCTTGCAATTCGATCCGATGCAGTAAACACAGCTGATCAAATATATCGATTAAGAGAAAATGAAACAATAAAAATATTGTATAAAGGTGAAGGGCAGCCTGTAATGAGAGGCTCTACGCCTCTTGAAGGCGACTGGATGAGAGTTCTCACCTCTGATGGCACGGAAGGATGGTGCTTTTCTTATAATTTAAATCTCTATGATGAAAGAGAAGGCATAAAAGTAGAAGTAGTAGATAACAATGGGGCAAGTGATGAAATTATACAAACTATTTCACAAAAAAAATGGTACCCAGAGTATTATTCTTCTATGATAAATGAAAACAAGGTAGACTTACAACGCATACGATTTGATTATGGTTTTGACATAGGTCTTGTTTCTGGTTTGATTTCTGTAGCAAACGAAAACTTATATCGAACCTATCCTTTTATTGGTATTACTCGAGAAACAAGCAATAAATATTCGCTCGATGACACTCCATTAAGCATTACGATTCATTCTGAGAATTATGTAACGGTTGAATATGTTGATGAAATAGGGCGTCGTGTAGGTTATGGTTTTGTTGCCTTTAGTACTACTGCAACAAATGCAGAAAATGAAGAAGTAGATTATATAGAGCATATTATTTCTCAAGAAACAGAACGACGAAACAATCAATACTTAGAAATACTAAATGTTTCTGAAGTTTTCTCAAGCTCTAACTATGGAACTATAACTTTTTCTCGCAATGACACTGGTACGTTTACGTGGAGAGGATTTCAACGCCTTGTGAACGCTGGTCTTAATGGTTTCCCTACTAGTGGTGGAGCTTTGGCTAGGGGTAATGCAGAAATAAACTATTTCATTGATGACTCTATGGCAAATGAATTTGACGGAGTTATAACATTGCGCTTTGATACTACAAGTGAAGAACTAAATCTACTATATAAAATGGAAGCTACGGGTATTAGATTTGAATCTGTAGATAATGCAGCAATTGATAAAGGTACTGTGACAGAACGAAGCTCAAATCCAATTGTTATGTTTTTTAATAAGTAGTTAGTATGGCTTTTGTTCAGTTTTCACGTGTGTGCCTTGCCTTTGGCGATAGAGATATATTAAAAAATGTTACTATTAATCTAGCTGCAGGAACCAGAGCTGCTCTTAGTGGCGCAAATGGTTCTGGAAAAACAACTCTTATGAAGGTCATGGCAGGCCTTATGGATTACGATTCGGGGGAAAGAGCTATACAAAAAGATTGTGTAGTTTCATATCTGCCTCAATCGGGAATAGTTCACTCTGGTAAAACGCTTAGAGTAGAGGCAGATACCGCTTTTTTTCGGGGCTATGAGCTATATGCTGAAATGGAACAAGTTGGGGAATTGCTTTCTAAACTTGGTAGTTCAGATGAAGATGCAGCAAAACAAAAAAGACTTTTAGAAAGGCATCATGAAATTCATGAAGCCTTAGAAACTTCTGGATGGTACAGGCGTGAAGTTCTTGCTGAACAAATATTAACTGGGTTAGGCTTTCAAAAAACGGATTTAGAGCGTAATGTTGAAGAGTTCTCTGGCGGATGGCAAATGCGCATTGCACTTGCAAAAGTATTATTACAAAATCCTGATATTCTCCTATTAGACGAACCGACAAACTATCTTGATATTGAAGCTAGAACATGGCTTGAAGACTTTTTGTTAAAGTTTCCAGGTGGTTTTTTAATTGTTAGCCATGATCGCTACTTTTTAGATGTAACAATTAATGAAGTATATGAACTCTTTAATGGCGATATTCACAAGTATGTAGGAAATTATACAAAATACGAAAATGTTAGACGGGTAGAGCTAGAAAGTCTTATTGCTCGCTATGAACTGCAACAACAAGAAATAAACAAACTAGAAGATTTTGTTAGAAGATTCCGATATAAAGCATCAAAAGCGGCTCAAGCACAAGAACGATTAAAGCAGCTAGAAAAAATGGAGCGAATTGAAATTCCAGAATCCTTAAAAAAGATTCATTTTTCTTTTCCACCTGCACCTCATTCTGGGCGTCTTGTTATGACAATGGAAAATTTGTCAAAGTCGTATATAACGTGTGACGAAGAAGGAAACGAACTTCGAAAAAATACTATTCTTAATAACTTAGATGTGACCGTTGAAAAAGGTGATCGTTTACTCGTAGTAGGAAAGAACGGGGCTGGGAAATCAACTCTCTTACGTATATTAGCTGGTGTTGATTCTGATTACACAGGAAATGTAAAGCATGGTAGCGGAGTCAGTGTTGGATATTTTAGTCAAGACAATGCTGAAACTATGAAAGGTTCTATGTCCATGCTTGATATGTTAGAATCGGAAGCTCCACTAGAACTTATTCCAAAGCTTCGCGATATGCTTGGTGCTTTTTTGTTCCGTGGAGACGATGTATATAAAAGTATAGATGTCTTGTCAGGTGGTGAAAAAAGCCGATTAGCACTATTAACTATTCTGTTAAAACCAGTAAACCTACTTATTTTAGACGAACCAACCAATCACTTAGACTTGCATTCAAAAGACGTGCTTTTGGAAGCATTAAAACAATTTGGGGGAACAGTAATATTTGTTTCCCATGATAGAGGTTTTATGTCTGCCGTTTCATCAAGAGTATTGGAGCTTGGTGGTGGCCAAAGTAGGCATTTTCCTGGCGATTATGATTATTATATAGAACAAACTCGCGGTGAAGCTGATGGAGAAACAAAAAAACAGTTAAACAAAGATGGTGCTTCGCCCGCTATAGAAAAAGAAAGTGGAAAAAACATTTTATCATATGAAGAGCAAAAAAAGCTTGCGTCAGAAAAAAGAAAAAAAGAAAAAGAAGAGCGCTTGCTAATGGAAAAAATTGAAAAGGCAGAGGAAGAGAAAAGTTCACTTGAAGAAGAACTTTCTAAGCCTGAAATTTATTCTGATGGTAAAAAAAGCCGAGAAATACAAATGTTAATAGAAGAAAAAGAATTAGAAATAGAAGATCTTACAATGAAGTGGGAATCGCTTACTAGCTAACAATCTGAAATAATAAAATCAAAAAAAAGAAAATAGCAGTCTGTTTTACTCTTGTCAACTGAAAAATTCTGTGTTACAATTTTTATCAGGACTTTTCAAAAATTATCATACACGGCTAGGAGAGCTAAATGAATGTAGCACAAGAAGAACGAACTAAGATTGTTGTCCAAGAAAAAATTATCGAGCAATTACGCGAGTTTGTAAAACAAGCTCCAGATAAACTTTTATTTCATATCAATGTATATAAAATTGCTGAAAAGGCATCAATTGAGCGCCCTGTAATGCTGGAAGCCTTTATTCGGGGTGTTCATGAGGGACTTTTTACAATGTCTTGGATATACCATTGTCCTCATTGTGGTGGTATTTCAACAGAATCTATAAAAGTGCATGAAGCTACTCACGAGAATTATTGTTCAAAATGCAAGGTAGACTTTACTAACGTACTTGATAATACAATTGAAGTTTTTTTCAATGTGCACCCTCAGGTTCGAACTATTCCAAATACCTTTTCTCAAGAATATCATGCAGATATAATGCAAAAATTGTCTGTTGGTTATTTTTTATGGAAAAACGATTACACCATTCGCGGTGTGGAAGTGCTCCAAAATAAAGCGTACCGTGATTTAATGGGCGATGATGTTCTATTAGATGATCAAAGTTTAGAAATAGAACATGCAGCAATTTTGTTTACCGATATAAAAGGATCAACTCAAATGTACAGTGACTTAGGCGATGCAAAAGCCTTTGCCTTGGTTCGAGAGCACTTTAGATTATTGTTTTCGGTTATTGATGAGTTTGGTGGTGTTCCTGTAAAAACTATAGGGGATGCAATAATGGGTGTTTTCTATTCACGTAAAGTAGCTTTAGAATGCACACTGGAAGCTCAACAACGTTTGCAAAAATATTATGGAGAAAAAGATAAAGAAAATAAAATTGAAGTAAAAATGGGTATTCATACTGGTACAACAATTGTAGTTACCCTAAATGAACGAGTTGATTACTTTGGAAATACTGTGAATACAGCCGCACGCATTCAGGGTATAGCCAATCCTCAAGAAGTTGTAGTTTCAGAGCACGTACTTGAGTTCGATGGTTTTGAAGATATATTAAAAAAATACAACGTTAAAGTGAAAAAAGACAAAACTCCGTTTAAAGGATTGGAAGGAAAACATACTATATATAGACTTTGTCTATAAAAAAAGTAAGAAAAATGAATAAAAGCTGTCAAAAAAATTTGACAGCTTTAAATTTATAGGGTAAAATATAAGTATAAAATAAACTAAGGAGGCTTTGGCATGGCTAAAGTTGAACTCAAAGGCATCG
>CAYJLQ010000118.1:0-4838 GCA_964370725.1 uncultured Treponemataceae bacterium | reverse complement strand
GAGGTCATCAGTTCGATTCTGATTGGAGGCTCTATTTTTAAAATAGGAGAAAATTATGACTAAAAAAGCAAAAACAGCGGTTGAAATTATTGCGTTACAGTGTTCTGATTGTAAAAGAAAGAACTACACTACATATAAGAATCGCAAAAACATTCAAGGTAAAATGGAAAAGAATAAATTTTGTCCGTTTTGTCGTAAGCACATACTTCATAAAGAAACCAAAGCGAAGTAACAAATTTGTTGGTATAACAGCTTAGCTGTTTTACATATAACTAGGTCAGTAGCTCTAATGGTAGAGCGTCGGTCTCCAAAACCGAATGTTGAGGGTTCGAGTCCTTCCTGGCCTGAAAAATAAAATTAAAAAGGATTTGAGCATGAAAGTTATTCAATTTTTTAAAGAGTCAGCAGCTGAGTTGAAAAAAGTTACATGGCCTACTCGAGATGATGTTCTTTCGTCTGCAAAAGTTGTGTTGATATCTACAGCTGTTATTGCGATTCTTTTAGGTGTACTCGATTATGCATTCGCAGCGGGTTATAACTTTGTATTCTAGGAATTGAAATGGCAAAAGGTTGGTATATACTCAATACCTATTCTGGGTATGAGGCGAAAATCGAAAGAACTATTCGGGCTATGTTAGAAAGCGGGGACCTTTCATCTGAAATTGTATTAGATGTAAAAGTACCTACTGAAGATGTTCTTGAGGTTAAAGACGGAAAGAAACGATCTATCACAAAGAAATTTCTCCCTGGTTATATGATGCTAGAAATGGAGCTTCCAGATATTGATTGGAAGACTACATGTTCTGCTATTCGTCGTATACAAGGGGTAACTGCATTTGTAGGCACTAGTGGTAATATGCGTCCTCGTCCAATTCCAAATGACGAGGTTATTGCCTTGTTGCAAAAAGTTGGAGATATTAAGGGTGAAAAAACTGCTCGTGTAAAACAGAATTTTTCTGTTGGAGAGCAAGTTAAAATCATTGAAGGTCCTTTTGTTTCATTTTCTGGAGCTATCGAAGATGTCAATCTTGAAAAAGGTAAGCTTCGCGTTGTTGTAGGTATTTTTGGCCGTGCGACACCAGTTGAAGTTGACTTAAATCAAGTAGAAAAGATATAAAAGCCAAATTTTGGGAGAAAGGTTGGTTCGTCGAACAAATGCCTTTCGCTAGATAAGAAGCCTTGAGGTTTCTTGTCATACCAATATAAGGAGAATATAATGGCAAAGAAAAAGGTGACTGCGGTCATAAAGTTGCAATGTCCCGCTGGGAAAGCGACGCCTGCGCCACCAATTGGTCCAGCTCTTGGGCCTCATGGTGTAAGTGCGCCACAGTTCGTTCAACAATTTAATGATCGAACAAAATCAATGGAACCAGGACTTATAATTCCGGTTGTTCTTACTGTTTACCAAGATAAAACGTATACGTTTATTCTTAAAACACCTCCAGCAGCAGTTTTAATCAAAAAAACATTAGGTCTCGCAAAGGGTGCTAGCAATCCTCTTATGGATAAGGTTGGTAAACTAACTCAAGCTCAGCTTGAAGATATTGCAAAAGAAAAAATGCCAGACATTAGTGCAAATGACATTGACGGTGCAAAAAAAATTATTGCCGGTACTGCTCGCAGTATGGGTGTAGAGGTGGAGCGATAATATGAAACATGGAAAAAAATATCGTGAATCACTTAAAAAGTATGATTCTTCAGTAGCTTATGAGCTTAAAAAAGCTTGTGACTTAGTAAAAGAATTAAAATTTGCAAAGTTCGATGAAACTGTTGAAGTTCACGTAAATCTACGTTTAGGGAAAAGTCACACTGTTCGTGATACTTTAGTATTCCCTCATCAATTTAAAGGTGAAAAAAAAGTTTTAGTATTCTGTAAAGAAGATAGAATTAAAGAAGCTTTAGATGCTGGTGCTGCATTTGCAGGCGCTGATGAATATATCAACAAAGTTAAAGACGGATGGTTAGATTTCGATGTAGCTGTTTCAACACCTGACATGATGAAAGATGTTGGACGTCTTGGTATGGTTCTTGGTAGAAGAGGTTTAATGCCTAATCCAAAAACTGGTACTGTAACTAATGACATTGCTGGTGCAATCGGTGAATTGAAAAAAGGTCGCGTTGAATATCGTGCTGATAAAACAGGTGTTGTACACATGGCTGTTGGTAAGGTTTCAATGGATAGTGCTCAGGTTGCTGAAAATATTACAGCTCTTATGGCTGAAATTGAACGAAAAAAACCATCTGATGCAAAATCAGGATATGTTCAATCTGTTTCAGTAAATTCTACAATGGGACCCGGTGTTTGGGTTGAGCATAAGGAAGGGTAATATGGCGATTAGAGCAAAACAACTTCAACCTGCTAAGATAACTGCAATTGCAGAAACAAAAGCAATGTTTGAAGGATATAACGATTTTATTTTTGCAGATTATCGTGGTTTAACTGTAGAGCAAATAACAGCTCTTAGAAAACAATTAACTGCAAAAAATGCTGTTTTGAAGGTTGTAAAAAATAACTATGCACGTGTAGCTTTTGAAGAAATGAAAATTGATAACGTTGCAGATTATTTAAAAGGACCTACAGCAATTGTACTTGGAACAGAAGATGCAAATGAAGTTGCTAAAGTACTTTTCGATTTCAAAAAAGAAGCTCCTGTACTAGAAGTAAAAGGTGCTTTACTTGAAAAAGAAGTGTATGATGCAGAAAAAATTGAAGCATTTTCTAAACTTCCTGGTAAAAAACAACTTATTGCTATGGTTGCATCTACAATTAATGCACCTGTACAAAAACTTGCAGCTACATTGCAAGCTTATGTTGATAAGTTACAAGCATCTGGTGGCGCTCCTGCTCCTGCAGTTGAAGAACCAAAAGCTGAAGAAGCTGCTGCTCCAGCAGAAGCAACTACTGAGGCTCCAGCTAGCGAAGCTGAAGAAAAAAGCGCAGAATAATTTTGAAACTACGAATCAGGCTTCGTTGCTGTCGTCCTGTTCGTAAAAAATACATTACTTTATCAAGGAGAAGATAATAATGGCAGCATTAACAACAGATCAAATTTTAGATGCAATTGCATCAATGACAGTACTTGAGGCTTCTGAGCTTGTAAAAGCTATGGAAGAAAAATTCGGTGTAACAGCCGCAGCACCAGTTATGATGGCAGGTGCAGCAGGTGGTGCAGCAGCTGGCGGTGACGGTGGAGATGAACAAACAGAATTTACTGTATCTCTCGAAAGCGCAGATCCTGCAAAGAAAATTGCAGTTATTAAAGCCGCTCGCGAAGTTACTGGGCTTGGACTTAAAGAAGCAAAAGACCTTGTTGAAGGAGCTCCAAAAGTTCTTAAAGAAGGTGTTTCTAAAGAAGAAGCTGCAAAAATTAAAGAAACAATTGAAACAGCCGGTGGCGTTGTTAAGATTGCATAGTTTTTGCACTGAATTATAATTTAGTAAACTCAAGTTGGTTTTACCATAACTTCCTGAAATAACCAAAAGTTTTAGGAAGTTGTGGTATGTTTATTTGTAAAAAAAATGAGGTATGTAATGGCTACGAAAGAGCGCACAGTTAATCGTCAATACATAGGAAAAAACATT
The DNA here is from genome assembly GCA_964370725.1 of uncultured Treponemataceae bacterium. Lineage (GTDB taxonomy): Bacteria > Spirochaetota > Spirochaetia > Treponematales > Treponemataceae > CAYJFX01. Next base: position 1,255 of record CAYJLQ010000118.1, on the reverse strand, counting down.
CGCAACTTTATGGAGTTGCCTAACCTAATCGATATTCAACTTCAATCTTACGAAAATTTCTTGCAAAAAGATCTTAAGCATAAAAGCGCCCCTTTAACAAATCAAGGGCTTGAAGAAGTATTTCAAACTATTTTCCCTATTGAAAGCCCTAATGGCGACATGATTCTTGAGTATGAATATTATGAGCTTGATGATACCAGTGTTAAGTTTTCTGAAATTGAATGCAAGCAACGGGGTTTAACATACTCTGTTCCTTTAAAAGCACGTGTAAACTTAATATTTCAACATACAGGCGAAATTCGCCAAAAAGATATTTACATGGGAGATATCCCATTAATGACAAACAGAGGTACCTTTATTATTAATGGTGCTGAACGTGTTGTTGTTTCTCAAATTCACCGATCTCCTGGTGTTGTTTTTAACAATGAAAAAGGTGTATTCTCAAGTAAAATTATCCCTTACCGTGGTAGTTGGCTTGAATTTGAAGTAGACCACAAAAAAGAATTAGTATACGCAAAAATTGACCGCAAAAAAAGAATCTTAGGAACTATCTTCTTAAGAGCTCTTGGTATTTCTACTCGCGAAGATATTATTAAAGCTTTTTATTCTATTGAAAAAGTTTCAATCGAGGATACAAGAGAGTTTAAAGATTCTCTTATTGGTAGAGTTTTAGCTACAGCTGTATTTATTAAAGATGCAGAATCAGGTGAAGAAAAGAAATTATTCTCAGCTGGTGATAAAATGCAACCACACTCAATTGATGAATTGTTCTTACATACTGAAGTAAAAGAATTAACTTTAATTAATTTTGAAGAAGAAGATTCACTAAATTCACAAATGATTATCAATTGTTTTGAAAGAGAATCAATTCGTTATACACAAGAAGGCTCAGAGTCTGATGAACCAACAATTGAAGATTCACTTTCTGCTGTTTACCAAGTGCTTATGCCAGGTGAGCCTATTACACTTGAGTCAGCTGAAAAAGATCTTAACAGTATGTTCTTTTCAAGCCGACGCTATGATTTGGGTAGAGTAGGTCGCTATAAGTTAAATAAAAAATTTGGTGTTGATGTTCCTATTACTGAACACACTCTTGTAAACGATGATATTATCGCTACAATGAAACACCTCATTAAAGTATATGTAGGTTCTGAACAATTAGACGATATTGACCACATGGGTAATCGTCGTGTTCGTTCTGTTGGTGAGTTAATGACAAACCAATTAAAAACTGCTTTTAGCAGAATGGAACGTA
>CAYJLQ010000117.1:2481-4873 GCA_964370725.1 uncultured Treponemataceae bacterium | reverse complement strand
GGTAACGGAGTATTAAGTTTATGTGTTTCGGTTGTTAGACAGCTTGTTTTTATTATACCCGTTGCGTGGCTTTTGGCACAAACTGGCAAATTAGAAAATGTATGGTGGGCCTTCCCTATTGCAGAAATTGCCGGTATGACATTGAGTGTACTCTTTATGATAAAAATGTATAAAACAGTATTGTGTAACATTGGCGAAGCGTAAGTAATTAATAATTAATAGGTAATAATTATCAATGGAATCCTATCAAAACTATTAGAACTGCCGAATCTACCGAGAGAACTTTTGCGTAAGCAAAGAATATCTACTAAGTTCATTGGTATTTCCGACAGTTCTCACAGCATATACTGTCATATAAATTATTAATTGTTAATTATTCATTAACCCCATGTATTTTTGAGCTAAGCTTACAGCCTTTTTAGAAGCTAAACCACTATAACGCTCAGGATTTGCAAAGAATGTACTTGCATCTTCAATTCCCAGTTTTTCAAGCTGAGCTGTTATTGCATTAAAACTCATCTCATCTTTTTTAAGCTCATCATACAACGATGTTCCATTTTTTTCTGCTGCCATGGTTATTTTTCTAATTACTTCGTGAGCATCAGCAACACCGCTTTCTGCTAAAAGAATATAGGCAGGCTCCGCTAATACACCACCTTTAACTTTTCCACCACCATCGTTAAGGTTTTTCATCATATTTTCTTTATCGCTTTGTAAACCACTAACAATATTTCTCATTCGCTCCACTGCAAGTGTAAATCCTGCAAGGTAATCGGAAACAAATCGCTGACTTGCAGAATTTGAAAGATCTCTTTGGTGCTCTGATATTTGATCCATAAAAAATGTCATAACTCGCGGTGAAAAAGCTTTCCAAAGAGACTTAACATGTTCTGAGTTCCAAGGATTTCTCTTTTGTGGCATTGTTGAAGAGCCAACTTGAGTTGATGAAAAATATTCAAAAACTTCGCCTATTTCACTTCGTTGTAGGTTACGTAAATCATCCGCAAGATTAGCAATTACACCAAATGCAATATTGCATTCAAGCAAGAGCCTTAATAGATATTCAGGTTCTACAAGCTGTGTTGAATGCTCTGATGGTTTTAAACCAAGATAGTCTAAGTAAAGCGCTTCAAAAGCTTCTGGGTCTTTTACTATCATTGATGGTGCATTATATGCACCAACAGGGCCTGCTAGCTTTCCTCGTAAATCGTTTGATAAACGTTCAATTTCTAAAATGCTTTTACCCAATCGGCTTACATATTCTGCAATAGCAAAACCAAATGTAATCGGCACCGCGTGCTGTCCATGCGTTCTACCAACTTGAGGCGTACATGCATCTCGTTCAGCTATTGTGCAAAGCTCTTTTTCAAGATTCTTTAGTATTGGAAGTATTGCTTGTTGTACGCAGTCTCGCACGCGCACTGAAAGCGCTGTATCCAAAATATCAACACTGGTTGCGCCTAAATGCACAAATGGTTGTATGTTTTCAGGAAGCATTGATTGAAGTACATTTACTAAAGCCCGTATATTATGATGTGTCTTTTTTTCTTCTTCATATACTTTAGCAGGATCAATAGTCCATGAAACAGTATCAAGTTCCTCTTCTAACTCTTTTGTTAGCATATCCCTTGTTTTTAAATGTGCTTTAATAAGCGCTACTTCAGCTTTTGCACACGATATAACAGATGCTTGCTCTGAAATATATGAGGAAAGAGAATCAAAAACATCGGCTTCAGATAGTGAATACCGATGATCCAATGGAGAAATGTTCAAAAAAATACTTCGTGAATCCATGTACATACCTTTATATAAAATTTATTCTAAGTTATCAACTTCATCTACCAATGCTTGGTAAAGTGTTATAACATCACTATTTGCTCGTTGCAAGGATGCCACAAGGCGACTTCCAATGCGGTAAAGCGATTTATATCCAAAATAGGGTTCTCTGTCACATAAATCCAAGTACGAACTTCCGCAAATCATAAATGTTTTACATGATGTGAGTGCCACTACCGATGCACTCCGCTGCGAATGATTTATGAGTGCCATTTCGCCAAAAAAAACATTATGTTCGGCGCTTAAGTTTACAACAGCAAACCTCTCGTTGTGCAGCGTATTGCGCATAACCTGCACTTTACCTTCCGCAAGTATATGTAGCGAGTCACCATAGTCGCCTTCGTTAATTATTACATCACCAGCGCTAAATGTTTCTAATGAGATAATTGAGCATATTTCAGATAAAATCTGCTTATTTTTTTCTGTTTCCTCAGTAAAGTCAGAAAATATTTCTATTTTTCTTAGGCGGTCTAAAAGTTCAGGAGTGCTATCCATATAGTTCCTCCTGACTCATTTTTTCGCCAACACATGATTCACCACATATAAAGATACCTTT
>CAYJLQ010000117.1:0-2471 GCA_964370725.1 uncultured Treponemataceae bacterium | reverse complement strand
CTTTTGTATTTTCTTTTATAACATAATCATCTGTTGGAACTAATAGAGGTTCATTACTTTTCAATTTTTTTATTTGTTTTAGATTATTTACAATCTGTTTCATATTAGGATTCTTTTGAGCATCATCTAAAGCTTCACGTCTTCTGTGATAAAAGTTACCTGTATTTTCTAAAAGCCCTATTAAGATTCTATTTGAACCTGAAAGTGACCTTCTATACTCTGCATACTTTTTGCCAATGAAACTTTTGTTAATATCATCTATTACCAAGCCTTTGCCAGAAACTTCTGGTAAAAGGTGTTTTAATACATGGCTCAATCCGATTCCGCTTGACGCAGAAACTAAAAGACTCCTTTCATAATCGCTAGTTAGAATAATTTCGTCGCAATGAGCGCCTTGTAAGTGACGTTCAAAGCCAGGGTCAACAAGTTCAACAACCCTATAAATTTTAGGGTTAAGAGCTGCAATAGTAAGTGTTGCAAGAACTGTTCTTGAGTCCATTTCAAGTTGCGAAAATTTTTGTGAATAATCTGCAAGTAAAAGAACTCTCTCTGCTGTTTTAATATTTGCCATTAATAGCGTTGCTTCTTGTGTATAATCACCGTGAATATAGTTAATATCTTTATATTCTGGTTTAGAGCGTAAATTCTCTATATGTTCTGCAGAAGCAGTGTTAATTAACACTATTTTATCCAATGTTAAATTAGGGTTCGAGTTTAGTATTCCTTCAAGAATGCGTTCAAATCCATGTTTCCATCCGCAAATAATAAAGTGTTTTGAAATCTTTTTCAACACTACTCGCCCCCTATCTCTCTTTAATTGTCTGTCAAATAATACTGAGGCAACCTTACCACTTATAGCAGCAAAGGAAATTACACCAAATAATAATAATAAAATGCCTGCAATACGACCAGTGACAGTAGCAGGCGTAATATCGCCATATCCAACCGTTGTCATTGTTACCAATGAAAACCATATAACATCAAAAAAACTATTTATATTTTTATTTACACCACTTTCTGCTCTAAATATAAATATCATTATAAGAATAAAAATGCAAAACAGTAGTATAGTATATTGAACGAACTGATCATAAAGTAAATTTGAAAAACCTCTTTTGATTTTTTTTCGCAAAGTATAGAATTTTATGGGAGGTATTTTTCGTTTTGAAGTTCTTTTTGAATCAATATTCATATCTTATTTTACGCTAGTTTTAAAAAATCTTCAAGTAGTTTATAAAAAAACCATTTTGAAACATGATACACTGCGTCAAACCTTTTAAATATTTTTTAAAAAATATTCTAAGCTAATATCATCTTGCCTAGGAAGTATATCGTGTGCAAAGTCTGGGTATACTTTCATTTCTTTTGGAGCATCAATTTTATTGTATGCAGCAAACTGTGTTGACGGTGGACACGTTTTATCCAACAGAGCTGTAAAAAATAGTGACTTTGCTTTTATCCGCTTTACTAAATTTTGAATATCTATATAGCCAAGCCTAGTCCAAAATTCATCTTCTTTTTCATGCAAAGGATCTTCCCTTTTGAAGTGCAAAAAAATCTCCCTATAGGGTTCTTGGTCATTTGATAAATCCATTTCCCATGTTCTTTTATAGTCAGATAAAAATGGATATGCAAACACAATTGCTTTTACACTAGGTTCTAACGATGCACATGCAAGTGTTAACGCTCCCCCCTGAGAGCTTCCAGTTGCCCCTATTCTTGTTTCATCTATAAAATCCATGCTTTGCAATATTCTAACCAATTGGGCTGTATCTAAAAATACATTTCTAAAAAATAGGTTATCAGGATTTTTATCGGTTACACCTCGAACTATTTGGCCTCGAACAGTATTACCAGAAACTTGCAAGTTGTCTTCAGATAGTCCAGACTGTCCTCGAACATCCATCGCTGCTACAGCAAACCCATTATATACATAGGGAAGCTTATCATACCAATGTCCACATGAGCCTTGGTACCCATGAAACATAGCAATTGCAGGTATTTTTCCTTCAATATTTGTAGGGCGTAAAAACTTACAATGAATTTTAGCTCCTCCAACGCCAGTAAAATAGAGGTGCGAGAGCGTTACATCTTTATATTCTGATTTTTCTTCTTCAAGAGTATATTCTAAACTTTGTGCATCTAGTTCTGTAAGAGCTCGATTCCAGTATGCATCAAAATCGTTTGGGCACGGATTTATTCCTTTATATGTTAGTAGCTCTTTTAACGGCATATCGACTTGTGGCATATTATCCTCCAAAGTATTCTATATATAGTATAGCACATAATGGCTATCCTGTATAGATTTTATAGTAAGGGTTTAGCACTTGCCTTAATATAGCATTTTTTGTACAATACTGTTCATGAGTTTTATATCATTAATCTTAAAAAAAATGCAAAACTGGTACACATACCTTAGCACACAAACAATTAGCTCTTCACATGGAAAATGCTTACATTGTGGTCTTTGT
>CAYJLQ010000116.1:0-4914 GCA_964370725.1 uncultured Treponemataceae bacterium | reverse complement strand
GCTGACTTCCTTGCAATGAATGACGAAACATATTAGAATAGGGGTATGAATACTATAACTATACCCTATCCGCCTATACATATTGGAACGGAAAAAACAAGTATATTTTTTTATGATTCTTTTGAATCATTTATAGCAAAAGAGAATAACACATCTACACGAAAAATCTACGTAGTAGATGACACTGTTTGTAACCTTCACCCTGTCAAATCAATACTAGAAAGCATAGACAGTGATAGTATCGTTGTAACGATACAAGCTGGTGAAACCTATAAAACAATCGACACAGTTTTAAAAATTGTCTCAGAAGCCTTAGAAGCCGATATGCAGCGCTCTAGTACCTTTATTGGTATTGGAGGTGGTGTTGTGTGCGATATGACCGCCTTTGCAGCCTCTATATTCAAGCGTGGTGCTAAACTTGAACTTATTCCAACTACCCTTTTAGCAATGGTTGATGCTTCTATTGGCGGAAAAACTGGAGTTGATTTTTCTAATTATAAAAATATGATTGGAAGTTTTTACCCTGCTAGCAGCATACACATGGCAAGTGAGTTTGTACAAAGCCAAAGTAAAAAAGAATATCTATCAGGATTGGCTGAAGTAGTAAAAACTGCAATGCTTTATGATACAGAACTTTTTAACATTATGAAAGAAAAAAAAGATGCAATTCTTGCACGAGATAAAGATGTTGTTAAAGATATGATTTATCGCTGTGCTAAAGCCAAGGCATGTGTTGTTGAACAGGATTTAACAGAAAAAAATATTAGAATGCAACTAAACTTAGGTCATACCTTTGGACATGCACTTGAAAGCATTGCAGGGCTTGGAAGTATAACACACGGAGAAGCGGTTGCGTGGGGAATTGCAAGAGCTATTGATTTAAGTGAGAAAATGGGGCTTTGTAGTAATGATTACAAAAATGATATTTTTTCAGTACTAGAAAGCTATGGATGGTGTACAAATGCAATTCATCCATGCCTTACTATAAATAAAGACGAAGTTCCTACTGCTCTTTTACAAGCTATGAAAAAAGATAAAAAAAACTCTAGCAGTAAGGTACGAGTAATTTTACAAAAAGACTTGTGTAATACCCAAATTCAAGAAGTTGAAGATGATATACTTATCCCATCATTACAATAACTTAAAACAAATTTAGATAGTACAATTATGAGGAGCAATAAATGATTATTGAACGTTATTTTGAAGATTTATCTACGCTACATGTTGGAACTTGTGATAATAGGTCTTTTTATGTGCCAAGTTCCATAGACGACAATGCTACAAGTGTTGAAAACTCTGATAGAGTTACATTTCTTTCTTCTGATGACTGGCTTTTTAAATATTATAATAACCCATACGAAGTTCAACCATTTTTTGAAAAAAACTTCGATACAAATCTTTTTACATCAATTGAAGTTCCAAGTTGTTGGCAAATGCTAGGGTTTGATGCACATCAATATACAAATGTAAAATATCCATTCCCTTTTGATCCTCCCTATGTACCAACTGAAAATCCTTGTGGTGCGTATGTAAAAACTTTTTCACTTCAAAAAAAGCAGCTTTCATATAAAAATTATCTTAACTTTGAAGGTGTAGACTCATGCTTTTATGTTTGGGTTAATGGTAATTTTGTAGGATATAGCCAAGTATCTCATTCAACAAGCGAATTTGACATATCTTCTTTTTTACAAGAAGGCGAAAACACTCTTTGTGTATTAGTATTAAAGTGGTGTGATGGAAGTTATCTTGAAGATCAAGATAAACTTAGAATGTCTGGTATTTTTAGAGATGTGTATATTATTTCTAGGCCTCAAAACCATATTAGAGATTTTTATGTTAAAACTGCTGTTGATGAAGCATATAAAAATGCCACTATTTCTATTGACTTTGAATGGATAGGTATGCAAAGCGATATTTCAGTTATGCTTATTAATCCTGATGGGGATGTTATTGAAACTCAGAAAGTAGAAAATAATACGGTCGTCTTCACAGTAAACAATGCCCTTTTATGGAATGCTGAAACACCTTACTTATATGAAGCAATTATTAGTACCCCTGATGAAAAAATTATTCAAGATATAGGTATTCGCTCTTTTGAAGTAAAAGGTAAAATATTATATGTAAATGGCGTTGCAATAAAGTTTAAAGGCGTAAACAGGCACGATTCTGACCCATTTACGGGATATACTATCTCAAAAGAACAATTACTCACAGATTTAATACTTATGAAACGCCATAATTTTAATGCTATTAGAACAAGCCACTATCCAAATGCGCCATGGGCCACACAAATGTATGCACGCTTTGGTTTTTATGTTATAAATGAAAGTGATATCGAAATGCATGGCACTACAACCATTTTTAATGGTGGAGCTGACGATTGGATTTACGATAAGCCATTTCGAAGTGATATTACTTATGGAATACTATGCCATGATAAGCGATTTGAGCTACCAGTACTTGATCGTGTTCAACGAAATGTATTGCGCGATAAAAACAATGCTTGTGTTGTACTGTGGTCACTTGGAAATGAAGCAGGCTATGGACCTAATATGGAAAAAGCTGCTGCATGGATAAAATCGTTTGACAAAAAAATGCTTGTACACTATGAAGGAAGCATACACCAAATGAAGGGGCATGAAAATGATGTATCTAATCTTGACGTATTTAGCCATATGTATGCACCCACTGAGGATATTGAAACAATTATCAAAACATTTTTAGATAAACCATTTATACAATGTGAATATGTACATGCAATGGGAAATGGGCCTGGCGATATTGAAGATTATTTTAAACAAATATATTCTTACGATGAGTTTGCAGGGGGCTTTGTGTGGGAATGGTGCGACCATGCAGTGTGGATGGGAACAACTATTGATGGCAAAGACAAATTTTATTACGGCGGTGATTTTGGAGAGTTTCCCCATGATGGAAATTTTTGCATGGATGGCTTAGTGTACCCAGACAGAAAACCACACACAGGCTTATTAGAGTGGAAAAACTGCGCTCGGCCAATGAGGGTTGTAGATGTAGACATAAAAAACGGAATAGTTATAATTCAAAATAAGCTTGATTTTTTAAATCTAAAGGATGTTCTTAGTCTCACATTTGAAATAAGTCAAAATGGAAAAATTATTGAAACAGGAAGTATTGGGTCTCTTGATATACCAGCAAAAAGTGAAAAAGAAATTACACTACCTTGCAAAATACCAAGTAGTGGGAATGCTTACATTAGAATAATAGCAAGCCAAAAAACAGAAACAGATTTTATTGAAGAAGGATACGAACTTGGCTTTGATCAACTATGCATTTGCACAGAAGAGCCTATTCATATTACCTGTACAGACAAAACGACAATTGATATATCTGAAAGCGATACAGAATATGTTTTACATGGTAAAAACTTTCTCTATAGCTATAATAGACTTTCTGGGATGTTCAAATCAATGGTAAAAGACAATGTGTCACTTTTATCAAAAGAAATGGAACTAAATATTTGGAGAGCACCAACAGATAACGATAGAGTTATTCGCGAAAAATGGCAAGAAGCCGGTTATGATAGAAAGATGGTAAAAGTATATAAAACAACAATAGAAAAAGAAGACTCTTTTGTACGTATTACAACAGATTTTTCTGTTGCTGCAATTTATATTCAAAACTTTCTCACTATTAAATCAGTGTGGACCATATACAACGATGGGAATGTGAGTGTACACATGGAAGTCGAAAAGGAAAAAGGTTTCCCTTATCTACCTCGCTTTGGGTTACGATTTTTTATGCCAAACGACTTTCAAAATCTGTGTTATACAGGGTATGGACCTAATGAAAGCTATATTGATAAAAGACAAAGCTCCTACTATGGCACATTTTTTGAAAAAATATCTGACATGCATGAAGATTATATTAAGCCACAGGAAAACTCTAGTCACTGGGGATGTACCGAAGTGAACATATGTAATTCACAAAACTTTGGCTTAAAAGTTCAAAGCGCATCACAAAGTTTTAATGCAAGTGAATATACCCAAGAAGAACTTGCTACAAAAGCTCACAACTTTGAATTAGAAAAGTCAGGGTATTCGATACTATGTTTAGATTCTCATATGTCTGGGATAGGCTCTGGAAGCTGTGGGCCACAACTAAAAGAAATATATCAAGTGCATGAAGAAAAATTTGAACTTGATTTTAACTTTATCATAGGAAAAATGTAAATAGTAGGTATACGCATGAGTTATTTTGACTGGGCGGCAACAAGTTTGCCAAATAAAGATATTTTACAAGAAGCACTAGATGTTTCATTAGAGTTTTCTGCAAACCCTTCGGGGGTACACGATAAGAGTATTGCTGCTAAGAAAAAGCTTGAAGAAGCAAGAAAGCGAAGCGCCGATGCTTTATGCGTAAAAGAAAGCTCAATAATTTTTACATCAGGTGGAACTGAGTCAAATTACCTTCCTATGCTATCCCTTTTACAAAGGCAGGCAACGGGAAGCATTTTAGTAAGCGCAATAGAACATTCTGCCGTAAAAGAGCAAGCTATGGCAATGGAGCGCTGCGGACTAAAAGTTATAAATGTCTCATGTGATAAAGACGGCATTGTAACGCATGAGCACGTAATACAAAAACTACAAGACGACACCCTACTCGTTTGCATAATGGCAGTAAACAACGAAACAGGTGCCATTCAGCCAATAGAGGAAATAGCAGATGCCATTACAGAGCATTGCAAGGGTAAAAAAAGGCCAAAGTTTCATGTAGACGCCGTACAAGCCATTGGAAAGGTAGCGTTTAATTTGGCACACCCTGGCATTGATACCGCAGCCATAAGCGCCCACAAACTTTGTGGGCCGAGAGGGGCAGGCATTTTATACATGAAAGACAGGCAAGAGCCATTTTTGCGAGGTGGCGGGCAAGAAG
>CAYJLQ010000115.1:0-4921 GCA_964370725.1 uncultured Treponemataceae bacterium | reverse complement strand
GTTGCAAACGGTGAAGGTAATTCTAACCCAAATTCGGGTTGAAAGACAAGCCCCCTAAGCCCTAAATCGATACGATCGCTGTCATAAACGAACGTTAACATTGCATCTGCATATAATGTTTCATCTAAAAATTTCCCTGCATATATTGTTGTGTTGTCCAAAAAGTCTCCAACCGTCAAATCTTGTGTTTCAGTACTATCAAGGGCATAAGTAAATGCATTTTGCAAAAACATTGTTCTAAGCGAAAAAATATCTAGATTTAGCGTATCTCGTACATTATCCTCTATTCCGCGAAAAACTGCAAGCTGTGTACCATAATCTGCAAGCCCACCGATAATTGATAACGGACTAGCATCGTCTGCTGTACCTAAAATTATTTGACCTAATAAGGTCATAATATCTTGTTCACTCATTGAAGGAATAGATTCAAAACTTGGGTCAAGTTGTGTTAACCTCTGATTTTCAACTGAAAGCATAATTCGAACAGGGTCACCATCCTGATCTCGCTCTCGAATCTCTGCACTAGCTGTAAGACGTGGATCAAATGTTTCTACACTATCATTTAAAACAGCTGTAGCATTTCGCGCAAAGAACGTTCTATTGAGGTATAATATTTCACCACCACGCATTTCAAATTCCCCGGTTATAAGAGAAGTTGCATATTGTGTATCCATTTGAATATGCAATGGCTCCACTTGATTTACAAGTCCTCTAATAATAGGGGTATTCTTCGAAGGAAAGTAAAACTGAGATTGATTTTCTATCGTTATAACTAAATCAATTATAATTCCATCATCATACCCACTTCCAGTACTGACTGTACCTGCTTGTGCTGATGACATCATTGTTATAGCTTCCATGTCTTTTGTGTTTATAAAGCCCCGTACTTCAACTAATTCAGATTCAACATAAATTGATAAATCTGTTTCTGCATAACCTTCAAAGCTACCGTAATCCATTACATACTTTCCAAGCACAAAATCATTATCTAAAGTATCAATTTCTAGCGATAGATAAGTAAAATTTAACTGTTCAAGCGATAATTCAACATCGAGATTTACTCCAGTTTTAGTTTCTTGTGCAACAAAATAAGAACCATATGAAGAGAATATATTTTCTGTAACAGAAACAGGAAAATCAGCACATATAAGTCTTTCATTTACATAATCTGGTATACTAATTTCCATATTTTTTCCGTACAAATCTGCATCTATTTGAATATCGTTAAGAAGACCTGTAAGTGTTCCAGAACCTGTTACAATGCCAGAATGTAATGAAAAAACGGGTAAATCTACCAAACGGCTAAAGTCTTCTGCATCTGCATAAATATCATTTAAAACCATAGTTAGTTCGTCGTTTTCTATTATTCCAAATCCTTCAAATTCAACAAAAAATCCATCACTTGCCTTTACATTTATTTCACCTGAGTCGAGAAGAAAGGCGGAAAAAGCGTCATCATTTCCCATACTTAAATCAAATCTTCCAGGTGTTCTTAAAAGCTCGATAGGATAATCAGAAAGCTCAGGTAAAAATGTAGATACCATTTTTTCAAAGACAACATCTACTTTAAAGGATTTTTCATTTAAAGGAAGCTCTTTATTGTTTCCTAAAGGCATTAAGTTTAAGCTTACAGGGCTTGTAAAGGTTTTTTCAGCAAAAGAGGAAGTATTCGATAGTTTTCCATCGAGCAAACCTCTTACACTGCCAGAAAAATCGCTTAAAGAAATATTCCCAAAAATATCAGTGACTGCAATATTCCCTAATACTACATCAACATCATTTGCACTAACACTATGATCCTCTAATGCAATGTTACCAGAAAACTCAGTTCTCTCGTTACCTAATAAAAACGAAGCTTTGTCTACCGTTAAATTTGCAGATGGATTCTCTAGTGAACCTTGTGCGGTTAGTAGTGCATTTATAGTATTAGCTTCTGTTTGAAAATTTGCAAAGCGACCTGCCGGTGAATCTTGAATAAGAGCATCTGCAGAAAAAAACATATTTTCTAAAAAGTTATCATCGCTAAAACTTGCTCCACTCAAATTAAACATTTCAAGATTAAGTTCATACCGCTCATTGGAAAATCCATCCATAAGTGAAAGATTAAATGTTGCATTTTCTAAGCTTGTTTCTGATATATTCCATGATGAAGCTAGATTCCCGTCAAGTGTAGAAATGGTATCTGAGTACACTACTCTTTCAAAGAACATCCCATTATTACTCATTTCGCCTGATACAATAAAACGAGGACGTAAAGTACTGATTGATGAAACATTCTCTACATCAAACAGTACAATGTCAGCAAACCAATTATCTGCAGATGAAAATCGTATTTCTGAGTCAAATGAAAGCGATAAGAAAAAATTATTAAATGCAATAGGAAGCGATTGAGTTTGTATACTTGCTTGAATTGCAGAGTTCTCTAAAAAATTAACAGCTATGTTTGAATCATAATCCCCTGTAATGGTAACATATTCGCTTGGTCTAAATGCACCTGAAAAAGTGTATGGTAGAGAATTTAGGAATATAGATGAATTAAAGAAAACATCAGCATCGTCCTCTCCCAAAACTCCGCTTAGTTCTGCTTGTACTGATTGACCTCCTACAAGTAAGTTAAATGTAGGTAATTGAAAGACTGATTCATTTCCGTTTGCTGAAAACAATAAAAACTCATCATCTTTTTGGGTATTAGCGATAACTGCATATGGTAAACTATAGGCATAGGAATCAAAATTGCTCGAAAAATATGCATTAAATGAAAAAATATAAGGAGAAGCAAAAGAATTAAATACCTCTAATGACGATTGCTGTTCTTCAGGTAAGTACCACATAAGTACTTCATTAACGGATGCGAGGAAAAAACTTTCACTAAGTAATTCTAATTGTAAGAAAGGGTCTGTTCCAAAATCATAGCTACCATTTGCAGAAATAAGACCTGGTTCTGAGCTTTCAATTCGAGAATAATCTGATATTTCAAAGTTAAAATCAAGTGATTTTCCAAAACGTTCAATATCAATTTGTAGTGCAGTTAGTGTTTTATCTTCAAGATGGACTTCTGGAGAAAAGATGGTAAGTTCATTTTCAAATGATTCAAGATATATTTCACTTGATAATGTATTACCACTAGGAGCAGTTATTTTTTCAATTTCTATTAAGCCCTCTGGAATAAATGTTTCTAAATGAACGGAGCCAGAATAGGATATTGAAATGCTTTCCGATGTAATTCCTAAAGAGGGGATCGACAAAACTTCATTGTCACCATTCAGTATATAATCTACAGTTACTACTTCGTTTGGTAACAGGGAATGCAATGCTATATCCCCGTTTACATCATAGCCAATTTCATCACTTTGCCAATTATAATTTAAACCGTATACCCCGCTAATTCTTGCACCTTCTAGGTATTGTAAGGCTACATTAGAACCTTGAAAATCTATAAGGGTATCGGGTCTAAAATTGTCTGCATGAAAAACCACCATAAGATCTTTTTCTATGGTATCGCAAACTACTTCAAGTGAAAAAGGAAGTAGATTTTGCATAGCAACAGCATTAAGGGTATTATCTTCAAATGAAGCATGAATGTCAAATCGTGGGATTACATAATCGGAATCTTGTAAAGATGTTATACTTATTTGCGTAAAACTATTTTCAAGGCTTTCTGTAAGCCATCCTTTTAGCGTGATCCTAGAGTTAAAATCCCCAAAGTCTGATAAATTATTTTTTGTTTCTATGCGTACATTTGTATTGGCAGTGTACTTAATCTGACCATGTACATCTTGATCAAATAGTTCTATTCTCGAAAATAAAGTTTGTACAGTAATATTGTCATTTGAATAAGATAAGGAAGTGTTTTTTAATTGAATATCAATTGGAACAGAAAAAAGTGGTTGTATAGCCGATTGAAATGCTGTGCGTGCATCTGGTAGTTCTTCATTCTTAAGTGAGCCACTCGTAATAATTGTTTCATCTACTTCCGATTGCTCACTAGCTTTCATGTCAAAAAATTGAGCTAATCGCTGTACTACTCCATCGTGTAAAAAATGATCATAGTTTGCACTAAAACCTGTAATGATAAGTTTCCCTAGCGCATCGGTAGGATTTTCACTTAATAGTTTTAATATGTTCCAGCTAAGTTTCACTGAATCAATAGTGACTAAGGACGCTTTATTTTCACTTTCGCTGATAGAAATATTAACCATTCGTATACCAGAAAGAATTGAAGGTGAAAGAGAATCGTATGAGATTGATAAACCAAAGTTTTCTTCTAAAGAGGCTATGTACGATTCTTGAATTTTTTGCAATTCATTTGAAACAGCATTAAACACAGGGCGCACAAAGAAAGACACAACAAGCGCAAAACAAGTGAGAAAAATAATACTAAATGAATAAGTAAAAAATGATTTTTTCATATCTTTCCAAGATACATAGTATCAGAAATTTCAATAATTTCATAGAGAAAAGTGATATATTTTGTTAGATATTTATTGAAAAAGTAAAAAAACCCTATACTAATTTTTTTTAATATGATATAACAAGAAGAATATGAGAGGGGAACAACAAACATTTTTTAATGCAGAAAATTCGCAAAAAAAACAGACCATAGACACTTTTATAGTGCTTGAAGGCATAGATGGGTCAGGAAAATCAACACAATTAAAGCTACTCGAAAAAAAGCTTTCGGAACTTTTTCTCTATGGTGATGTGCCAAAACAATTTACCGGTGAAACCTTTGATACAGTAGTAAACGTGAAAGAGTCTTTTTACGAGCAAAAAGAAGAACAGTTTGCAAAAGTAAGTGAAAACGTACAGAGACAAAAAGCGTTTTTTACTGCAGAGCCAACAACACTACATACTGGAAAATTTTTAAGAAGTATTCTTAAAGGGGAAATTGAAGCTCATCCTACAACTGTAGTACACTTAT
>CAYJLQ010000114.1:0-4934 GCA_964370725.1 uncultured Treponemataceae bacterium | reverse complement strand
AATGATGAGACATAAGATTGTTGAAATATACAAGGATAAAATTGATCCAATGTTTACATAATCACTAATTAGTCTTAAAATACTAGGTGGCCATGTGCCACCTTTTTTTTATAATATCACAAATTAAGTACGCATATTACTACCTATAATGTATATTCTGTCTACCAAAGTGTATGTAATTCATATTTCTACTTCCTACTCTTTAGTCATCTTGTGTAATATTAAAAATAACTGTACCTATTTCGTCTGTTCTGTATACTGTAGTATTAAAATCTTTTAGTCTTTTTAGAACTTCGTTATGTGGGTGTCCGTACCTATTGTTGTTGCCACAACTGATAACTGCAAACTCGGGTTTTGTTTTGTTTAGAAAATCAAAGGATGTTGAAGTTTTTGATCCGTGATGGGCAACTTTCAAAATATTAATATCTTTAAATAAATGTAAATACTCTTTTTCTAAATGCTCTTCTAAATCTCCGGTAAATAAAAATATTGTTCCATGGGCATCTAACATTGTGATAACTGAGTTTTCATTGTTATCCGAACTATCGTCAATAATTTCTATTACAGAAAATGTAACACCCTCACCTAATGAAAAGCTCATGTCTGAATCATTTAAGAACACAGCACCAATTTCATTAAACACAGCATTTATATAATCGTCATATGTTTTAGTTGAATGCTTTTTTCCACTGTCAATAATAGTACTTACAGAAAAGTTCTTTAATACAGTATCTAAGCCTCCAATATGATCTGCATCAGGATGCGTTGCCACAACAATATCTAGGCTCCCATCTACGTATTCTTTTATATATTCGCAGACTATAGTGCCATATTTGTTATTACCGGCATCAATTAAAACCTCGTAGTTACCATAATCAATAAATGTAGCATCACCTTGACCCACATCAATAAAATGAACATCAACATTTTGAGCTGTTAATGAGATTGCCAGTAAACAAGTAATTATTATTAAACAATTCTTTTTCATATTATTCTATATTTATTCTTATTATGTCTTAAAAAGTAGACAAAGCTTACAAAGATTCTTATACTGTCTGTTTTATTAGACAGTATTTAATAGAAAAAGTCTTGAATCCTGTCAAAAAACTAATTTATAAAAGATTCTTATGTATTTCAGCCAATCTTTTATATACATTAAAATAATTTGTGTAGGAGTCATCTTTTTTCTCAAGGTCTTTTGCGTATGTTTCTGTCTTTGTTATATCAACGCAGCGATACAAAGGTTCTTCAAAAAATGCTTGAATACTATCTCTAAACGGTCTGTCTTTTGTAAAAGGTAGTATTATGTCTAATGTATTATTTTTTTCATTGTATCTACTAATAAGTGATGGCAATATGTCATTATTTTCTAATAATTCTAAAACTTTATTTTTGTCTTGTAAAAATTTATATGTATATCTTGAGCCCCATAGTAATGATGCAAGACTTTCTCTCTTTCTTTTATTTGAAATTGGGTATACAAATACAGTATCAATATATATATTTTTTGGTAAGTTCTCTTGTAAGCGTTTATAAAAATCTTCTTCAGAAACTTCGCTTCGCAATAAAATTGAGGCTATCTCCCCCATTGACTTCATGCCTAATGATAAGCTAGAAGCTAGTTCAAAACGTGGAAGTGGATTAAATCCATTTGTATACATTATTGGAAGCTTACTTCGCATAAATGCCTTGTGAAAGTTTTCAACTAAAGCTAGATGAGGTAAGTATTCACTCCCATTTTCTTTTTTAAAAGAAAATACTGCTCGCCACAAAACCTCAATATTTTGTTCAGCAATCTCATCTATAACAGGCTCTGATTCACGTATATCGGCCAGCAGAGCCTCTTTTTGCTCATCAGTGATATTATTTACATAAACGCTAGTTTCATCCTTATTTTGCCCTTTACAGAGTCCACAATGATCGTTGCAAACAGGAGCACACAAAGGACTTCGCATTTCTTTCAATGAACGCTCCCATTCTTTTTTATAATAATTTTTAGAAGTTCCAAGATTAATATCATCCCAAGGTAGGTCTGCATCAATAGATCTCATTGAACAAACTTCATTTTCAAAGTTACAATTATACTTTGCTTCAATGTCTGCTATGGCTTCTCTCCATAAATCTTTTTGAATATGATCTTCCCATGCATCTAAACGGCAGCCTTTTTGATATGCAGATAATATAATATCACCTACTTTTTCATCACCCCTGGAAATAAGACCTTCAATATATGAAACAAATTGGTTATGAGTACTTGTTCTAAACTTACCTTTTGGCAAGCTATTTCTAATGTAAAACAGCTTTTCTCTAGCTTGATCTTGGGTAAGCTGTGATGCCCATTGATATGGAGTGTGTGGTTTTGGAATAAAAGTTCCAACATTTACATTACATTGAATACGAGTTTTTTCTTGAATATACAACATAAAGTCAACAATGGCTCTCTCTTCAGTTCCTTCGGCGCCAACAACATATTCACCGTCCATATCATAATCGTGACCAAGTGCATGAGGCCCTACAGGAAGTCCTACCATAAAGTAAAACTTTGCTTTATTCCACCCTCTCTTTTTTGCACTCATAATGATGTCAAAAAGCTTCTCTTCATATACTTCTTTATTTAAGGAAAACTGCCAGGCTTCTACCGGAGTTTCTACAGCAAATGTAAGTCCGCTTTTTCTAGTTTGGCTTAAGCTTTCAAGAACTGGAAGTGTAAAACTGCTTACTTTTAGTGATGGGAGCTGAAATGATATTTTTTTAGACTTATATTTTGCATTTAAAATTTCTAAAAGTTTATCTATATCGTTGTAATCTCCAGAAGAAAGAGAAGTTAAACTTATTTCCTTGTATCCAGCAATATTTACTAATTCATCAACTTCTTTTAGAATTATATCTAAGTTTTTCATTCTTTGAGGTCTATAATAAATCCCTGCATGGCAAAAACGACATCCATTGGGGCACCCTCTCATAATTTCAACAACACCATGATCCTGTACAGGCTTTACAGACGGTAAAGGGTTATATGCACTTACTGATGGAACTTGACCAAAATCTTTTTTTATCGCCCTCACCGCTTTTTTGCCTTGTACCCAGACACTAGGGTGTTCTATAAACATTTGTAATAACTGACTTCTAGTAGCGCCGCTCTTTTTTTTCTCAGCTAATGATTCAATGAGATTAAACATTTCATCTTCTGCTTCACCTATAAAAAAGGCATCAAAAAATTGAGCTAAAGGCGCTGGATTTGTAATACCGCATCCACCGGCAATTACAATAGGATGATCTTCTGTTCTGTCTTTAGAAAGCAAAGGTATTTTCCCTAAGTCTAACATACATAAAACAGAGGTCATCCCAAGTTCATAGCCAATAGAAAATCCAAGCATATCTAAATTATGCAATGGAATACCAGTTTCTAAAGTATATAGAGGAACATCTTTATTCTTTAGAACTTCTTCAAAATCTTTTTCAACAGCAAAAACTCTTTCGCATGCTATATCATTTTTTTTGTTTAAACCATTATAAATAATTTTTACGGCTTGATTACTCATTGCAATTTCATAAAGATCAGGAAATGCAATCCCAAAAGCAAAAGGAGAGTCATAATCTTGAATTTGACCATACTCTCCTCCTAAGTATCTAGAAGGATTCTGTATCGATTGAAGCTCTGTGCCTATTTTTTCTAATGGATTAATTCGTTTAATAATCTAACCGCCTATAATAAATATTTTTTAATAAACCTATTGCAATCATAGCAGTCCAAAGCGATGATCCTCCATAGGATAAAAAGAAAAGTGGAATACCGGTAATTGGCATTATACCCATTGCTACACCAACATTTACCATAAAGTGAAAGAAAAACATAGCCAATATTCCAACAACAATGAAGTATCCATACGTATTTTTCGCATGTTTCATAATATAAATAATTCTAAAAAAAAGTAAGCCAAATATACAAAAAACAAAAAAGATGCCTAAAAAACCTATTTCTTCAGCCAAAATACTAAAAATAAAGTCAGTACTTTGCTGTGGTAAAAATCGATAGTGACTTTGTGTGCCTTGTAAAAATCCTTGTCCAAACAAACCACCAGATCCAATTGCTACTTTAGATTGTATAATATTCCACCCAGCTCCAAGAGGGTCAATTTCAGGATTTAAGAATACTATCAAGCGCTTAATTTGATACTCTTTTAATATAACGCCACCAAATATTGAAGCTATAAAGGATGTTGTTATAACGCCAAAAACACCTGTTATCCAGTAATAATACTTATGTTTATAAAAAATAATTCCAACCAAGCCTATAAGTGCAATTGCACCGAGCGCTACAGTTACAATAAGGCGTAGCCTTGTATCGACTAAAACTCGTGCTATTGCAATACTGTTATTAAATATTTCTTCATTTAAGATTGGTAAAATAGTTAGAATAACAGATAAAATACCTGTACTTAAGACAATTACCAAATACTTTAGTGGGGTTCCTGCTGCAAAAAGCATTGCAATAAATATAGGAATATATACACTTGCAGTTCCCATATCAGGTTGAATTAAGATTAATCCAAGTGGAATACACATAATTGCTAAGGATAGTATAAATCGCTTTAAGGGATCTGTTTTTTGAGAGCGTTCAAGATACCATGCTAAAAACATGATGTACACAATTTTACCCAATTCTGAAGGTTGTACACCAAAGCCACCAAAACCAAGCCAACTTCTAGCCCCATTTACTATTTTACCAAAGAAAAGTGTATATATAAGCACAATAATAAATCCAATAAATACACTCGGAATAAAACGGGTATAACGTCTGTAATCAAAAGCAGCACAAACAAGCATTATTACAATACCTGTGCTAGCAAAAATTATTTGTCTAATATACTCGTTTGACACAGAAATACCATCTGAGTTTACACTTGAAGAGTATATAAAGAAAACGCCAATTG
>CAYJLQ010000113.1:0-4972 GCA_964370725.1 uncultured Treponemataceae bacterium | reverse complement strand
TTGTACAAAGAACTTTAAGCAAAAACTACTTTTATGTTCAATAATTGACTCCTGTGGTTTTTTAACATTTTGCATTGGTATTATGATTAAAACAGGTTTTTCAATGGTAACTCTAAAAGTTCTCCTAGTATTAATTATTGCACTTATCATTAACCCTATCACTACAAACAATATTGCATACAATGCATTTTACAACAAAAACATAGAGGACGATAGATGATTTACCTATACAATTGTCTACTTGTCTTACTAGTAGTACTTTCAACAATTATAATTTTTACCCATAAATTACGTGTAGCAATTATACTTTCAGGCTCATGTTCAATGTTTGCAGCTCTAGTGTATCTATTCTTAGCAGCCCCCGATGTAGCGCTAGCTGAAGCAATAATTGGGAGTACACTTGCCACAATAATATTGTTGTCAGGTACCCAAAAATATAGAGTGTGTACCGTTTGTGCGCTTCCTTCAGACACTAAAATGGAAATGAAACTATGGTCATGTATACATCGCTGTGCAACAAAAAAAGAACTTGAAGCAAACCTTGTGCATGTAAAAACACAAGAAGAGCTACACAACCACTTTTATGACATTGGCTACAAAATAGTAAGTGAAAAAATTACGTTATTTGGGGAAGAAGATTCTTATGTCATGAAAGATGTTCTAAGCGATATTTCTAGAGAATTTCCTGCAACAAATATAGAAATTATTAAACCAATTGCAAGGAGCCTTTAGTGAAGAGAAAGGTATTCTTATTTGTATTAATGATTATCATACTTTCTCTTGTAATGCTCGCACATGTATTTGCAAAACCTCAAAGTGCTAGCACGTTAATGAATGAGGTTTTAGCAGTTTATCAAGAAACAGGTGCATTAAATGCAGTAACAGCTGTATACTTAGATTTTAGAGTCTTTGATACCCTTTTTGAAACGTTTTTATTATTAGTTGCAACACTAGGATTAAGTCAGTTTTTACGCCTAGAACAAACGGAAAGAATCCATATAGAATCAGATGAAAGTGATAATTATAGACCTTCTAGCATAGCAAGTTCTGCCTTACACCTTATACTACCACTATTTATAATTGTTGGAATCACGGTTACAAGCTTTGGGCCAAACTCTCCTGGTGGTGGATTTCAAGGCGGAGCAATTTTAGCAGTTCTCGTTATGGTACTATATTTAACAGATAAGCACATGAACCTACCTTTATTATCTTTTGAGTCCTTAGAGAAAGTTGTATACATTGTTTTTTTACTCTTAGTGTCTCTCTACTTCTTACTCTATTTTAACTTTGTAGATTTCCATCGAGTGTTATATATGATTATTAGTAATATACTCATAAGTTTAAAAGTGTTTATGGGTCTCATTATTGTCTTTTTACGGCTCATTGGACAAAGCCAACATAGAACAACGGGGGATGCTTATGAATAGCACAGAAGCATGCTCACTTATTCTATTTTTCCTCGGCCTTTATGGTGTTATAGCCAGAAGAAATATTATAAAAACTATTATCTCAGTTGGAATTATGGAGATAGGTGTAATATTATTTTTCTTATCAATAAATCATTCATTTGGCTCAGAGCCCCCAATTGGTGAAACCCTATCAAACCCAGCTGATCCTGTACCACAAGCATTAATGATTACGGCAATTGTAATTGGTATAGCAGTTACAGCAGTTTCAATGTCTATGTTTATTGGACTATATCATAAGTATGGAACAACGAACTGGAAAAAAGCTCTACAATCTAGAAAAAAAGAAGATGTAAAATGATTTTAGCTCTACTAATTTTTATACCTATTCCAATTGCACTTCTCACCTACTTACTAAACACCAAGGTAACAAGACTTATTGCAGGTATATTACAGCTCATTGTTTTTATTATTAGCTTGTACATATTTTTTGAAGTACGCGAAAGCACACAGAATGTCGTTTTTTTTACTGGATCTGTTACTAGTCTTGGTATACACTTAGTTGCAAACAATCTTTCAAGCCTTTTTGTACTACTAAGTGCATTTATTTTTACAATATCGTTCTTATATACATTAACTCGTGAAACAACTCATGGTCTTTTTGTATTTTTGCTTTTTTCGCTTCAAGCTCTTATATTTACAGCATTTTTATCTGATGATATATTTAATATTTACCTCGTACTAGAAATTAGTTCAATTTTATGTTCGATGCTTATTTTATATAATCGCACCAACCGCTCATTGTATGATGGACTTGTATACCTTCTAACTAATATGGTTGGGATGCTTTTTTTCCTTATGGGTATTGGGTATATGTATAAAATATTTGGAGAACTAAGTCTCACTCGTTTGGCACCACTAGTTGCCAGTGTAGAGGATCCCAAAATTTTAGCCCTACCCTATGCATTCTTATTTACTGGTATAGCGCTAAAATGTGCTTTTCTCCCACTACATTCATGGCTCCCAAAAGCACATGGAACACCTGGAGCACCCGCAGTTGTATCTGCCATTCTGTCGGGCGTGTACGTAAAATGCGGCTTGTATCTTTTTATGCGAATAAGAGAGCTCTTTTTGCCAGTTATAGATGCAGATATATTTTTCCTCACTATTGGTTTTTTAACAGGAATAATTGGAATAGTACTAGCATTATTACAAACGGATATCAAACTTATACTTGCCTATCATACCATTTCACAAATAGGTCTCATTCTTATAGGATTAAGTTTGGATAACAACTACGCATTAAGTGGAGCTGTTTTACATATCGTAAATCATGCATTTTTTAAATCGCTTCTTTTCCTTTGCGCAGGAATTCTTATAAAACACTATGGAACAAGAAACCTATATGCTATTCGTGGAGTATTTAAAAAAATGCCTGTTTTGGGAATTGCACTTTTAGCTGGAATTCTCGGAATAACAGGTGCACCGTTTTTCAATGGTAGTATATCAAAATATTTTATTCAAGCAAACGAAACCCAAATACTACAACAGTCGTTAATAATTCTCATAAATATTGGTACAGCTTTGTCATTTGTAAAGTTCGGTTCAATGTTGTTTGGAAAATGTGATGAATCTGTTTTTGAAGAAAAAGACCTACCATCAGCAATTGCATTACTTGTTCTTGCTCTTAGCTGTTTGTTAACAGGTATTTTTGGAGAAGAGTTTATGTCAATTATTTTAGGATATTCCTATAGTATTGATGTAACAGGGTATATTTCTAAGTCGTTTATTTGGCTTGCAAGTATTGTTTTTGCAATTTTAGTATACATTTTTATTATTTCTAAACGAAGTTTTTTCCATAAGGCGCATAATATAGAAGTAGATTTTGGTAACATCAACCTTTTTACGCTACTATTCTTTGCAAGTTTGCTTCTATTTGTTCTACTTATGTAAAATATATGTAAAGATTATTAAAAATACTGTTTTTTGCTTGAATTCACACAATTTATAACATATAATTTAAAGTGACAAAACAACATGGAGTGTAAAGATGTTTAAACTTACAAAAATCGAAAAGTCATGGGTAATGTACGATGTTGCTAACTCAGCCTTTATATTATTAATTACTGCAATACTACCCATTTATTTTAATTTTCTCGCAACAGAAGATGGATTAACATCGGTTGAATATTTAGCTTATTGGAGTTTTACATCTTCAATTGTAACAGCTATAGTTGCAATAACAGGGCCAATGCTTGGTGCTATATCAGATAGAAAAAACATGAAAAATAGGTTGTTTTTTATAAGTGTGCTATTAGGTGTTGCATCTGGTGTTTTAATGGGGTTTATGCCAACATGGCTAAGTTTTTTAGTTCTCTTTATTATTGCAAAGGCATCATGCCAGTTAAGTTTTATTTTTACCGATGCTATGCTTGGTGATGTTACTACAAACGACAGATTCGATGTTGTTTCTTCTTATGGTTATGGCTATGGCTATGTAGGAAGCTGTATTCCATTTATTATTGGTATTGCATTAATAATTTTTGGAGAAAGCATAGGACTTGGTATGGTACAGTCAATTCAAATTGCAATCATAATCCATATGATTTGGTGGCTTTTATTTTCACTTCCATTATTTAAAAACTACGAACAAAAATATCACATTGAAAGCATAGGAAATCCTTTTATTCACGGATTTGTCGAAATAGGCCAAACATTTAAGAAAATTATAAAAGACAAAAGAATTCTTTTATTTTTACTTGCGTTCTTTTTTTACATCGATGGTGTGTATACGATTATTTCTCTTTCTACAGCATATGGTTCAGCGCTCGGTTTAGATTCAAATCAATTAATTATAGCACTACTTGCAACACAGCTAATAGCTTTCCCTTCAGCAATAATATTTGGTCGCTTAACTGCAAAGATTAACCCTGAAACAATTCTTACAATTTGTATTGCTGCATATTTAGGCATAGCACTCTTTGCTATTGGATTAAGTAATACAACTGAATTTTGGATTTTGGCAATAGCAGTAGGTCTTTTTCAAGGTACTATTCAAGCCCTCTCTCGCTCGTACTTTGCAAAACTAATACCCGCAGAAGATTCTGGAAAGTACTTTAGCTTTATGGACATTTGTGGAAAAGGCGCATCGTTTTTAGGAACTTTTATCATTGGGATGGTAACTATGTTAACTGGAAAAGAACACTTAGGTGTTGCCGTAATTTCACTCTTCTTCATTATTGGACTTATACTATTTAGAATAATGGTACGAGCTGGGAAAAAAGAAGCATAGTTTTCATAGGGGGAAGCCTCCCCCTCGGCCTAGCTAGCTTTGCCATCTTGGCCTACCCCCTCTTTTCGTAGCAGACACGGCTTACTCCGTGTCATCCCGAGCGAAGGACGAAAACATTTGGCTAACCCAAAAAATGATGGCTGAATTATATGGCGTTGATGTAAGAACAATAAATGAGCACATAAAAAATATCTTTGAAGTTAATGAACTAACCGAAGAAGCAACTATCCGGAATTTCCGGATAGTTCAAATTGAGGGTGAGAGAGATGTTGCA
>CAYJLQ010000112.1:0-4991 GCA_964370725.1 uncultured Treponemataceae bacterium | reverse complement strand
CCAGCACCAAACGTATCTGGTCCTTATGAAGGATTAAACGTAATGGGTGTACGTGTTTTATTCCCTACAGCACCTGTAAACGCAAACGCTCGAATTGAACCTGCTTTTGAAATTCCTGCTTTCGAACCAATGGCTGACATTGATGAAAACGGACAAAAAATTCCTGGTACAGAACAAGCTGGTGTATACAGATTCCGAAAACAAGCTGAAGATACAGTAGGTTATGGTGTTCTTGAAAATGTTGGAACAATTAAATCTATTTCTTTAACAACTTTAGGTAATCAATATCCACATGCTGTTTACGTACTTTTAAGTGATAACGACGGTATTGAAAGAAGATATTACATGGGTACATTAAACTTTGATGGTTGGAAAAACCTTATTTGGAATAACCCTGATTATGTAACAGACATTAGAAACCGTGAAATCCGCGTATACCCAGTATACCCAAGAGGACTTCCTTTTGCTAAGTTTGAAGGTCTTTTAGTAACTAGAGATGGTTCACACGAAGGTGGAAACTTTATCGGTTATTTCAAACAAGTTGATATTATTTATGACAGAGCTGTTGCACAAACTGAACGCGACATTCTTGATGAAGACCTATGGGGAATTATCACAGAACAAGAAGACAGAAGACAAGCTCTTGAAGTATCAAGATTTGGTAACGTTCAAGTTAACCGTTTCGTAGAAGAAAATAACCTTGCACGAGAAGAAGCATTCTCAAGTGAAGTTACTGGAAACGCTCAAACTGAATAGTAATCACTTTTGATTATTCAAAATACCTTCACAATTCGTGAAGGTATTTTTTTTTGTTGCACATTTCTATATAGCATGATATACTATATACATGGCTAATAAGCAAAATGAAATAATAAAGTCTAAGGAATCTCTAAGACTCCTTCACGAGCAACATAAACCACACCTAGAAACTTTACTTTTTGCATTAGAAACAGATATAAAATCAAAAATAAAACTCGTTTCAATGCCATCATATAAGGCACGAATAAAAGACTTTGCAAGTTACTATAGAAAACTTAGAAAAACTAATAGGCTATTACACGAATCCAAAGATTTATTACTGTTAACAGATTTACTTGGAATTAGAATTATATGTCCATTTTTAGAAGACATTGGTATAATTGAAAGTCAATTGGTGAGTCTCTACAATGTTGTTGAGATAGAAAAAAAAGGGGCAGATAGAAATTTTTCAGAGTTTGGCTATGAATCTACACATATTCTTATAAAAATTCCTACTTCTTTAATAATTGAAAATCTTAGTGCTGAGTATCGTAAAAGCATTCCAAAAGAGCTTGTTTGTGAAATTCAAATTAGAACAGTTTTACAAGATGCATGGGCTGAAGTAGAGCATGAACTTGTATATAAAGCTGAATTTAATCCATTTGATTTGCCAATGAGGCGAAAGCTGTATTCAATGAATGCTACATTAAACTTAGCGGAGATTATTTTTCAAGAAATTAGAGATTATCAAAATAAGCTAAATGCAGAACTTGATTTACGACGTTTTGAGTTTTATGAACAAGCAGATGTTTTATCTATGAGTAAAATAGATGCTGATAGTGTAATGAATGAAAACTTCTCACCTAAAAATAATTTTTCTTCAAGTTCACCCTTTGTTAAGGGTACCATTGATGACATGGTATTAGATGCCTTGCAAGCACATAATATTGGAAATTTGGATAAGGCTATCAATATTTATACAAAAATACTTGAATCTAAACCTCAACCAAATAAGATTATTATGTCGGTAATTTTTAAGCATAGAGGGATGGCGTATTTTTCACAAAACAAATATGTAGAATCTAAAAAAGATTTTATACAAAGTTCTAAATTTGATCCAAATAATTTTAGGTCATTTTACTATTGTGGAATAGTATGTAGTGTTTTAAATGAAGAATTAGATGCCTTAAAGTACTTTGAAAAATCGTTAGACATTAATAGATTTCAAGCACATGTATATTTTAGAAAAGCTCTTTCACAATATAACTTGAACTTATTTTCCGATTCGCTTGTTTCTCTAAACGAAGCAATACAACATGGTTTAAGCGATAAGGAATCTTCAAAATTGCAACAACTTTTAGAGTCTAAACTTGGCCCAAGTTGAAAAATGATTTAATTTACACTATAATTTCTTACAAGAGGTAAACTATGAAAAAGCGTTATTTTTGTGTCTTTTTAATTTGTCTTACATGTTTTTTGTTTGCAAAGGAAAATGAAGTACGATATGTTGCAGTAGAAAAAGTCTTTGTTAAGTCTGGAACAGGCTTTTTTTCAAAAAAGCTTGCAGAACTATCATACGGGCAAGAAGTTATATTAATTGAAGAAAATGGAAAACAAAGCAAGGTAGCCGTAGCAGATGAACCTAGTATAATTGGTTGGCTTTCTACTAGTAGTTTAACTTCTAAAAAAATTGTTGTTAGAGATAATAAGTCTGTTTCTACAAATGCTGATGAGCTTGCACTAGCAGGAAAAGGATTTAGTCAAGAAGTTGAAGAAGCTTTTAAAAATGAAACCAGTATAGATTTTAGCATAGTCGACAAAATAGAAGATGTTAATGTTACAGATAGTGAGCTATTGATATTTATTCAAGAAGGCCAATTAGAGGGAGCTGAGTAAGATTATGAAAAAGTTTTATAGTGTCCTAGTTTTTGTACCGTCCCTGTTTTTTCTTTCATGTGAAGTGTTAGAGAATATGCCTATTGAGAATATTATTGATATAGCTGGTGCCACTGCAGATGCGGTTAGCGCAATTAGTTCCGCTGCAGAAGTAATTGAACCCGAACAAGAGTATTATATAGGGCGCTCCGTTGCAGCTACAATTCTTACAAATTATAGTATATATGCTAATGAAGATTTAACTATATATTTAAATAGTATTTGTCAAACCTTAGTTATAAATTCGAGTGTACCAGATATTTATAAGGGGTACTATGTTTCAGTTTTAGATACAGATGAAATAAATGCTTTTGCAACCTCAGGTGGTCATATTTTAATTACCAGAGGCTTACTAGAGTGTGCTCAAAGTGAGGATGCTGTTGCATCTGTAATTGCACACGAAATAGCTCATATTCAATTAAAACATGGTATAAAGGCTATTAAAACAAGTAGGGTAACACAAGCCATTGGTGAAAGTGCTCAAGTAGGCTTAATTGCAAGTGGCAATGATACGCTTAAAGATCTTTCAGATGCCTTTGAAGAAGGTGTAGACGAAGTGGTTGAAACGCTTGTTAACACTGGATATTCTCAAAGCCAAGAGTTTGATGCAGATGCTTTAGCTGTTTCACTTTTATATACTGCTGGATATTCACCTAGTGCTATTGTTGATATGCTAACTTTATTAGAGGAAAATAGCAAAAATCAAACAAGAGGATTTATTAATACGCATCCAAAACCTGAAAAACGAATTGATAGCGTTAGTAAAGTTCTTGAAGATTTCGAAACTATTCCTGTGTTATATGATCGCACAGAGCGCTTTGAAGTTGAAATGCAAAGTATCTTAAAATAGGATTTTAACATGAAGATAAAAAAGAAAATACTTAAAGTAAGTATTATTTCTGTTGCAGTATTTATTTGTGTCACTTTATTATATCTTTTTACATCTATTTTTACCTTTTTAGAAAATAAGTCATATGATTTTAGGGTAAGAACATTTTCTGGTTTTTCTATGCCGTCACAAGATATTAGCGTTATTGTCTTAGATCAAGATAGCTTGGATTGGGCAAGTAGAGAGCTTGGCTGGTCTTGGCCGTGGCCAAGAAGCGCCTATGGCGATATTGTACGCTACTTTGATTTAGGAGATGCGTATTCTGTAACCTTTGACGTTTTGTATACAGAGCCGTCTGTGTACGGGGAGGCTGATGATGAGGACTTTGCACAAGCATCTAAAGACTTTGGCGCAGTAGTGCAAACGGTCTTTTTTTCAAATCAATATGGCAACACTGATTTTTGGCCAGAAGACACAAATGAAAGTAATTTTTCATTTGGTATGAGGACAAATGGAATTGAAGAAGCTGATATCGAAACAAATGCACTTTTCCCAATAGATATTATTCGAAGTGCTGCATCGTCTGTTGGAAATATTTCTAGTACAACTGATGATGATGGCATTATAAGAAAGTATACGTTTTTTAGCCTTTTTTCTGATAACATTGTTCCAAGTCTCGCTTTAGCATCTATTACATCAAGAGAAGAATCAACAATTGAAATTAACTACGATTTAAATACAGATACGTCTTATATTGGATACAATGGGCTAAGTATTCCTGGCTCGCCATACGAAGGGATATTATTAAACTACAGAAAAAGTATTGATTCTTACATCCCATACAGTGCGCGCGATATTTTGGAAAGTTATTATGCTATACAAAACGGTGATAAGCCATTATTAGATGCAGATAGCTTTAAAGATAGCTATGTGTTTTTTGCTTTTTATGCACCTGGACTTTTTGATATTGGAGCAACTCCTATTTCTGCAAATTATCCAGGGGCTGGAATTCATATAACGGCCCTCGATAATCTTTTACAAAATGACTTTATTGTTCCAGTACCACTTATTTCATCTATATTGTTAACTCTTCTTTCAGCGGTTTTTGCATGTGCAATTCAACAGGTATCGTTTAAGACTTCAATAATTTGTATTCCATTGGGTGTGTTAATTCTAACATTTTATGTGTGTTATGGGTATATTAACGGCTATCAGGTTCCATACATTGCACCGCTATTTGCATTACTTTTTTCATTTACTGTATCATTATTACATAGCTATAATACAGAGTACAAACAAAAGCGTTTTATTAGTAGTACTTTCAAACAGTATTTAAGCCCTGCAGTAATTGATAAACTTATTGAAAATCCTGATAGTGTTAAACTTGGCGGAGAGCTAAAAGACTTAAGCATATTCTTTTCTGACATTGAAGGATTTACAAGTATTTCTGAAACAATGAGTCCTGAAAGCTTAACAGAGTTTTTAAATG